>JAGXNZ010000209.1 GCA_019894655.1 Promethearchaeota archaeon
ACCTCATTATTACATCGGATCCGACTCTTCCTGAACAAGGTACGAGTACCGTTCTAATTGAAGAGGGATATTGAGCTCGAATAGTTCCCGCCATATCTGCTGAACCATAACCTCACTTCCAACATAGGAAGGCAATTATTTTTATATCAACATCTTCTGCCATTTTATTTACCTCTTTACTCTTCTATAGGAAGTAATTCATCAATTAATGCCATGTATTGATCATCCCTAAAGTACGTCAGTTCAATTGCTTGTGATGGACAGATAGCGGCACACGTGCCACAACCTCGACATTTAATTAAATCCACGACAATATTTCCATTTTCATTGATCGAGATCGCAGAATATGGGCACGCTTCGATGCATTTATAACATTTTGCACATCGTTCATCGGAGGGTGTAGCCCGAATTAATTCCATGGTATATTCACCTCTACCCATGGGAATACCTGCAGCTGATGCTGCACCTCGAGCTTGTCCAACAGCGTACGCAATTCCTTTCTGTCCTTGACAAGAACCTGCAAGATATATACCAGGGACTTTAGTACTGATTGGATCTAATCTTGGATGGTATTCCTTGAGAAATCCATCAGGACTTTTTTCCATGTTTAGCACTTTTGCAATTTCATTAGTACCCTGAGAAGGAAGTGATGCTGACGAGAGAATTACCATGTGGAATTCTTCTTCCACAATTGTATCAGCTCCTACGATTTCCATTTGAACTTTAAGATTTTTCGTTAAAGGATCTTCTTCTATCTTTCCTATAAGACCTTTAGAGAAAATAATTCCTGCATCTCGAGCTCTCCTGTAATATTCTTCGTAATCTTTACCACAGTTCCTCATATCTATGTAGGATACCAGGATCTGGGTTTCAGGATGTTCAGACATTATCAGCTTAGAATTTTTTACTGATAAGTTGCAGCAAACTACTGAGCAATATGGATTAGTCTTCACATCACGAGATCCAACGCAATTTATGAACAATATTTTTGTAGGTCGTTTTTTATCAGATGGTCTAATTAGATGACCATAGGTTGGTCCGTTAGGGGCTAAAATTCTTTCTAGTTGAATTTGAGTCAGGACATTTTCATACTTGCCATATCCATATTCAGGTCCTTGGTATATATCCCAACCAGTAGCTACTATGATTGTACCTATATCAAGTTCCACGATCTCATCTTGCATACTAAAATCGATTGATTCTTGGTCACATGAATCTACACATCCAAAGCACTCAACACATGAGTCCCTTACGAGGTCATAAACTGCAGGTACTGCTTGAGCGAATGCGATATCAATGACCTTACGAGCCGAAAGATTCTCATCAAAGAAGTTAGGGACATAAATCGGGCAAACATCAGTGCATTGTCCACATCCGGTACACGTTTTTTCACTCACAAATCGTGCTTTTCTTCTCACTTTTACTTTGAAATTACCAATATAGCCGTCAGCAGATTCAACCTCTGAATATGTCATTAAATTGATGTTTGGGTGTCTATTGGCTTCAAGCATTTTTGGCCCAAGTATTCAGATGCTACAGTCATCAGTAGGAAATGTTCGATCCAACTGACTCATCCTTCCTCCTATGGTGCTCTTTTTCTCGACCAGATGAACTTGGTATCCAGCATCACCCAGATCAATAGCAGTACTTAGTCCTGCAATTCCTCCTCCAACCACTAAAGCTGCTTTTGTGACTGGAACGGTTTTTGTAGGTACATCTTCTAATAATCGTGATCGTGCTATTCCTGCTCTTATTAGATCAATAGCTTTTATGAGTGCTTTATCTCGCTCGCCTTGATGCACAAATGAGCAATGTTCTCTAATGTTTACAAACTCTAAATATCGTGGAGGTAAACCTGCTTCTGCTAAAATTGCATGAAAGACGGGTTGATGCGTCTTTGGCGTACAAGCAGCAACCACGATTCGATCCAATTTGGCTTCTATGATTTGTTCTTTTATGTAGGTAGATCCCCCTTCAGTACACATTGATAAATACTCGAACGCTTTGACGCCGGGATAAGTATTAAGTACTTCAACGATCTTAGGAATATCCAAAATGCCAGCGATATTAATACCTCAGCGACACACGAAAACGCCAACGATAGATAATTCGTTTTCTAAATCTTTGGTCTGTTTTCCAGACAATTTTTACACCTTTACTGTTAAATCCTCCTAATTATTTGAGATTTACTAATATAGTTTTATCTCATTAATAGTAAAAACTTACAATTAATTTATTGATCTCTTAAATTAAGCTTTTTATTAAAGTTCAATTGTTATGGTGATAGTGTTTTAAAATCTGAGTAAAAGAGATTTTTAAGAGAAATTATATTCACAAATAATAAGGTGAACAAATAAAATTGTAAATATACGCAAAATGCTAAAAGAATTTGCTGCTGATCTCTGTGATTAAGCAAAATAGAGTTATAATAACTCTATGGGGTCTTGTTCAATAGGGCGATTAATTTAAAATTGAAATAGATTTATACGCTTGTTCAATCTTTAGTATTAATTTTTTTTATAATCAAAAACAATTTTACCATGAGATAATTTTTTTATATGAAAGCAAATGGATTTAACTGACGAACAAATTAATAGGTATTCACGGCAGATTGTGCTAAAGGAAGTTGGTGGAATAGGGCAAAGAAAGTTGTTAGATTCGAAAATTTCACTAGTTGGATTAGGAGCTCTCGGATCGTCTGCTGCTTACTATTTAGTTGCTGCGGGTATCGGAACATTACAGATAATTGATTTTGATACTGTTGAAATATCAAATTTGCATAGGCAAATACTTCATTTTACAAAGGATATTAACAGTAAAAAAACTAATAGTGCTGCAGCAAAGCTAAACTTGTTGAATCCAGATTGTACTATTGAGATTGTCAACGATCATATTACTCCTAAAAATTCTAAAGCTTTACTTAAAGATTCAGACTTTGTTATTGAAGGTTCTGATAACCTCCCAACTAAAATGCTCATAAACGATACTTGTATTAGTTTAAAAATTCCTTTCACGATTGCGGGTGTATTGAGATTCCACGGACAAATTATGACTGTTGTTCCCGAAAATAAAACATCGTGCTATAGGTGCGTGTTCGGTGATATCACCGAGGGGGATTCAAGTATGTCGTGTTCTCAAGCGGGAGTAATTGGTTTCGTTCCTGGAATTTTAGGTTGTCTGGAAGCCAATGAAGCGCTAAAATACCTACTAAATATAGGTGATTTATTAACAAACAAGATAATGTACGTGGATCTTTTAAGAAACAGTTTTGATTTTATTGAGATACACAGAGATAACAATTGCATGGCTTGTGGGGATGATGCTAAGGATTTAGTTGAAGAAGCAAATTATGGGGGTTTAGATGCTTGCAATGAGTAGTACAGATAAATCAAATTATAAAGACAGCGCTCAATTAGATATTCGAGGTAAAGTGTGTCCATTAACATTTGTTTACACTAAGTTAGCACTAGAGGAACTAGAGAGGGGTAGGATTCTAGAAGTATATCTAGATTTTCCTCCAGCTCTTAAGAATATTCCCGAAAGTTGTAAAAGACAAAATATGGCTGAGTTATTAGAAATAAAGAAACACCATTCTGATAAACCAGAATGGATAATGATATTGAAAAAACTATAAATAACAGTGAGCTATTTCTTGAATGACGTTAATAATGACGCACCTATTGGTTTAGGTCTGATTTCAGGTGGTTTGGATAGTTTAATTGCTTGTTTAGTTTTAAAGTTACAGAATATTGAAGTGATTGGATTAAATTTTAAATCTCCATTTTGCATCTGTGATAAGGCATATAAAAATGCTGAATGTGGATTAAATCTCTATTACGAAAAATTAGATATAAAAACCTATTATCTTCAGAAAGAAGATGATTATCTAGAAGTAATTCGAAATCCTAAATTTGGTTACGGTAAAAATTTAAATCCATGTATTGATTGTAGGATTTACATTTTAAAGAAGGCAAAATTATTCGCTGAACAAATCAATGCTGATTTTATTTTTACCGGCGAAGTCTTAGATCAAAGACCTAAGTCTCAAAACCTAAAAGCGTTAAGAATAATCGAGGAAGAATCAAATCTTAATGGAAAATTACTTAGGCCTTTATCTGCTTTAATGTTAAAACCAACTATTTTAGAAAAAAAAGGATTAATTGATAGATCCAAGCTATTAGGGATTAAAGGGAGGAGTAGAAAAAAGCAGTTAGAACTCGCGAGAACTAATGGTCTTTTGAACGAATACAATGCATGCGGTGGATGTCTCCTTACAGAAAAAGAATTTGCTAATAGAATGAGAGATTATCTTCAATTTAATAATAATCCTACAATGGAAGGCGTAAAGCTTCTAAAATATGGCAGGCATTTCCGGTTTAACGGTTCTAAGATTATCGTTGGAAGAAATGAACTTGAAAACAGCTTCTTACTTCACCTAAAGAGTCCAGACGAAATTGTAATGGAAGCTTCTGATGTAAAAGGTCCTGTAACTCTTATTCAAGGGAAAATTGAAGAGGAGGTACTAAGGTTTGCTGCAAGTTTGACGTTAAGGTATTCCGATGCTACAAAACCCAGAGGAGACGTAATATATGGTAGAGAACCTAACATCCTACTTGAGCGTTTGACAACAGAAAAAGCAATTCAAGAATTCATAACACCCTATCTTCTATAGTTTAATTTTAAAGATAGATTAATAAAAAGTTACGTAAAGTTTTGACCAAATTCTCTTTATCCCCCAGCTATTGCTGGTAACAGTAGAATTTCATCGTGATGGTTGACAATTGTATTTAAATTTTCGAGTGTACGTATATCTTTACCGTTTAAACCTAAAATTATGTATTTGCTTAATGAATCTGGGGAATCCAAAATCTTTCTTTCAAAATCCTTTCCAAATTTAGAAACCAGTCTTTCTAAAATCTCTTTTATTGTAGAATTGTCTTGAACTGATATGCTAAATTCTTTAATTTTAGTAATATCCGCTAATAACGATAAGAAATTTATTTTTACGTCAATCATTTGGATAATGTTAGGTTTTTTTACAATATCAATATTATATTCATATACTTAAATAAATTAAAAGAAATTAACTATTTTGGTTATAAATTGAAAATATAAGGTTCTTAGTGCAATTTATTATTAATCAAATTGGTGCTTTAAATTAGAAAAAATAAATTAAGGATTGGGCATCTCTCAACAGCTTACCATGCAAATTTCGTATTAATGGGAAATAAAGACCTGAATACTGATTTAAATACGGAAATTCGGTGGAAATTGTTCGGTACAGGTCCAGCGATGGTCAAGGCATTTCAAAATAAGAAGTTAGATATTGGCTATATGGGATTACCCCCAGCTATTATTGGGATAGATAAAGAAGTTCCTATTAAATGTGTAGCTGGTGGCCATGTAGAAGGGACAATCATGATTGCAAACCGAGAATATAAAACAATGGCTCAGCTTAATAACAATATCTCTGATGTATTTTCTCAATTCAAAGGGCAAACTATAGGAGTTCCAAGTAAAGGATCGATCCATGATGTAATCCTTAATTTTTATTTAAAAAAATACGGTTTGTTCGATGATGTTAAAGTAAAACATTATAAGCAGGCAGAGTTTATAGCTACAGATATGCAAAAGGGAATTTTAGCAGGAGGTGTCGGCACTCCCGCCTTAGCAGTTTTTTCTTCAACAATTTTTAAATCCCAATTGATAATTCCTCCAGAATTTCTATGGAAGGATAATCCAAGTTATGGAATCTTCTTTCATGAGGATATTATAGACAAAGAGCCTGAAATAATATTAAGATTCTTAAGTCATAATAAAGCCGCTTCTTTAATGCTTAGGGAATCTCCCACCAGGGCGGCTGAAATTATATCGACTACTTTTGCAATTTTGACTGAAAAATATGTATCAGCGGTCTTAGAAATTTCACCTAAATACTGTATAGCTCTTTCAGAAGGATATGTAAAATCAACAATGGAATTCGTGAGGACACTCAAAGATTTGGGCTACATTAAAAAAGAACTTAGAATTGATGACATTTTTGATTTTAAATTTGTACAAGAAGTGCATCCTGAAGCAGAACATTATTCTTAATAGAGATTCCACTATTGAATAGGGATATTTAATTTGGTGAGTTTCAAAAGGTTTAAGTTTCATTTTAAGAAGATTTTAGATTTGTTTAGACTTAGTCTGCTTTTTAAATTAAATGAAATGTAATTTTAGAAGGTTTAATAGGTAAATCGTAAATTTATTTTTAAAATTTAAGGAAAAATTAAATAAATGATTCAACTATAAACAATCACAAAGGATTTAAACTAAATTTTCAACAAATTAAATTATGCAGTTTGATAATGTAGATAAACAAATCGTTGCTGCACTCTTTAAAAGTGGTCGAGAGAGTTTAACTAATTTAAAAGATATTATCTTCAAAAAAGACGATGAAACTATGAGCCACACAGGAATTGCTAAGAGAATTGCAAAGTTAGAAGACAGCGGTATTCTAAAGGTTCAAGGTAATATCAATATTAACGAAGTTAATTATAAAACACTGTTTATACTCATGGAATGGGGTAATTATGAGGAGATAAAAAGTATTATTAGTTCCTATTCTGAATGTCCAAGAGTCTTTTTGCTAGCACAAGTCACTGGACAATATAATTTAATAATGGGAGTTATAGGACAGAATTTGGAAGTACTACATAGATATATAAATCATTGTGGTCCAACCAATAAGAAAGGTTTATTACATTCCGCATTAATTTTCGGTTCGGATTTTATCAGACCAAAATATCTTCCCCTCAATCTTTTTAGCAACGAAAGTAATGAGCACAATTGTGGTAATATTTGCACTGACTGTGAAGCCTATCTTGACGGAAAATGCGATGGATGTGGTAACTTTTAACTTAAACCTCAATAATTAATTTTCATTCTTGAAAAGTTCTACACTATAGAAAACTAGTTATTCGACATTTATTAATTTTCAAGAGATATCAGAAAAAGGCAGAGTTAATAATTACTAATTGTATAGAATACCTAAAATTGTTGTATAAAGTAAGCAAATTTTGTAAGATGTGATATTATTTTTGATAACTTATTATTATACGACAATTTTGTATGCTATAATTTTAAACTATAACTTGAAAATTATTTAAGATTGAAACAAACAATGAATAGCTGGTTTAAATTAACCAGTTTCCATAAATATTAAAAACTAGTTAGTTTTCAAGTAAATAACTAAAAATTCTGAGCAATTTTTAGATTTAACTTTAAATAGAAACTAAAAAAAACTAAATAAAATAAGGCATTTATTTTGAAAAAAACAAAACTTCTTTCGCTAACAATTTTTTTAACCTTACTTGTGGGAATTACAGGTGCGACAATGGGATATCAAGAATATTTTAGTAAGTGGATTGAAGGAGGAACTCATGGGGGATGTCATGGTGGAGCAAATACTAGTGAGAGTGTAATGGGAAATTTGGTATTATCTATTAATGTAACAGGAGATTTATCCCCATTACAACATTTTACCTTAGAGGTAGATATCCTCAACTTTACAGAAGCTAATCTAGATCCATACGGCGGTAAAGTCACTGTAGGTGTTCCCGGGCATCAAGGTGATAACGGGTTATTTACATCTTCCCTCGCTTCCCAAACATTGAATAGAGGAGAATCTGTTAATATTTATGGATCATATAACCCTGGTGATAATGATAATAAATTTGATCTTGTTGCACCTAGTAAGGCGGGAAATTATACTCTTGTAGCTCTTGCGATAGCAGGGATGAATCATACAGATGTATCCGCATACAATCTTACTTATGTCCAAGATTCAATTCAAATAATTGTTGTCGGTTCTACTCCTACAGATGCAGGAACAATTCCGGGAGTTAATTTAACAATCATTATTGGTAGCATTGCAGCGGTATCAGCAAGTTTAATCTTTATAATAAGAAAGCGAACGAAAAAACGTGGATTGTAAGCACATAATCTTAAACTTAATTTTATTTTTTTTTTTTAAAATTTAAAAGGAAAGAGGACAAAAAAATCATTAAATTATAAGAAAAAATTTTAATAACGAGGTTTAAGTACTTTTAAATAAATCTGTATGATAAAATTATACGCTGTGTTTTATATTTAATTGAATTTTAAAAAATAATTTGTCTTTTAGTTTGAATTAAAAATTATATCATGTAAAAATGAGGTTTTTCAATATTGATTCGTAAGTTTAAAAAGAACCATTATATTCTGATAATATCTTTGTCATTACTTATAATAAATTTATTCTTGATTTTTGGTTTGGCATCGTTTGAAAGGGTTGTATATATAATCTTTTTTTATCACGTATCAGCTGCTTGGTTATCTTACTTTTCTTTTGGTGTCAGCCTGGTAGGTCACCTCTTATATCTTAAACAAAAAAAGATGAACTGGAGTAATTTAGGAAAAAATAGCATAATCGTTGGAGTTTTTTTTGTTGCTTTTACATTAATAACAGGATCACTGTGGTTTAATGCAACTTCTGGCGCATATAATAATATCTACTGGCAATGGAGTGATGCGAGACAGACTACGACACTAATATTACTCCTCTCCTATATCGCATATTTAATATTTAGAAACTTTATTGAAGATAGGGAGAAAAAAGCCAAACTTTCTGCGATTTTAGGAATCGTATTTTTTCCGACTGTCCCTTTAAGTTATTTTTCAGCAATTATTTTCACAAGTCTGCATCCCCTTATAAATCCAAACCCCAGCGAACCTGGACACATATACTGGGATTCCATTAAACTTTTTATTCTATTTTTTAACCTAATCGCTATAACTCTTCTATTTGTCTACTTGATTCGCGAATTGAAGGAGTTAGATATAGCGAAAGAAAAGTTACAAGAAATTTTATATATAAAAATGGAGGAAGGAAGATGAGCGAATTAACCTTAGATATAACCACGATAAGTATAAGCTACGCATTATTTTGGTTAGTTATTATAATTCTAATTTTGTATCCTAAATTATCAAAAAGAAAGGTCGAAAGAAGGCTTAATAGATTAAATCAAAATAAGTAATCAGTGTTAAATTTGAAAAGATCGCGTATAATTGCAGGTTTAGGGATCATTGGAGCCATCAGTA
>JAGXNZ010000210.1 GCA_019894655.1 Promethearchaeota archaeon
CCTTTGCATCGGGGTGAATAAAGACACTTACAATAAGTAACCATTCATCCAGTTTATTCATAGGAATTATATTTTCTTCTACAGCATCGGCTATTGCTTTAGCAACTGCAGCTTGAGCCGGTCCAAAAATCTTATTTGCCTCTTCCATTTTTGAAATTGTTACTTTTGGTATAACAAGACTAATGGGTTTTGTAAGAAGATTTGGTCTTATGCATGCCAGAAGCCCCCCATGACCTATTGAAGGAGAACTAAGTGCATTTGCAAAAGATACACCAACGGGTCCATCTTTTGAACCAATTATTAAATCTATGTGAGCTAAATTTTCTTCTGCTCCTAGTAGAGCCTCACCGATGAAGTAGTCACTTTTTGCCATAATAAATACAAAACCTAATTTTTATTTATTTTTTTATGTGTTTTAGATATTATAAATCATTTCTTAACTACACTAAATTAGAGTTAATTCTCAGTTATTAATCCTTCTCTCCTTATTAAAAAGAAGTTTTGTAGATAATTATAAATATTAACATTGCTATATACCTCAAAGAATACTCTTTAGTATTCTTCCATAGAGGTGTGAAAAATAAATATGTCATATGCCTTATCAAAGGAGCGATTTCCTAAGAAACCGGATGTAGCATATGTATCAGAAATTTGTAGGAAAGATTTTAAAAAATTTAAAGATAATAACGGAACAGTATTAATTGACCATCTTAGTTCATTAGTCAAAAATCTTGAAGCTAAAGGGATTGAGACAGACCTATATACAAAACAAAAAGATGCTTTGGAAAATGTAAGTGAACTGATTAAAATGGGTGCAGAAGATGTAGCTTTTACTCAGTTTACAAAAGCATTTCCGTATTGCCTACCTCATCGATCTATAATTTAGTGCTTTTCAAAAAATTGTTCAATATCCTTTGCAATTTTATATAACTCCTCAAGTTTCTGAACTGATAGATCAGAAGTTTCAAAAATTATATGCTGACAATCGTATTTAGTAAAATTTAATTCAATTATATTAATTTTAAAATCTTCTCTCTCATCCCATAATTTTGATCCCGGATACGGTGTAGCAACAAAGTAGTTTATTTTGTCATTATTATCTAATGGTAGCTCTTTAATGAAATCTAAAGTTTCGTGAAAAGTAAATTCAGTTTCTCCAGGTAATCCTAAGACAAAGTAAGCTTGTACGGGGATATTCACAGCTTTTAAAAGCTTTATTCCTGAAATTACTCGCTTAGGATCTTGGTATTTCAAATTCTTTTTCAACACACTTAAGCTAGCAGATTCAATACCAGTGGCGATGAGCTTACAACCCGCTTCTTTAAGCAAACGAGCATCCTCAGCAGAAATACTATCGACGCGTAGTTCACATCCCCAAGGTATTTCGATCTTATTGTCAATAAACAATCGGCAAAAGTTGCGAAAGAATTTTCTATCTATGTTTATGTTATCGTAAAAGTTGATATAGTTGTACGTTTGATAAGAAATTATATCTCTGATTTCAGATAAAATTGAATCCAAACTTCTAATCCTAGTTTTTGGAAACAATTTTTGCCTTGAACAGAATGAGCAGGCGTTGGGACATCCCCTATTGATTATCACGCTTGCTACCCTATAATAAAAGTTTTTCTGGGATAGGAGGTATCTTGTCGGTATCGGGATTGTTTCTATATCAATAGGTTTTGGAACTCCCGTGAACCTAACCTTTCCTTCTAAATTCCTATAGGCTAAACCCCTAATTGCATCCAATTTTTTTTCGAAAGCTTGAGAGCTCATTAATTCGTTTTTATTTCGTATGATTAGATTCACTAATTCAAGGAATGATGTTTCCGATTCGCCTACACATATAAAATCGATTGTGGGTTCAATTTTTAGAATCTCATGGTACTGAAATGAAACATGAGGACCTCCAAGAACTATAATCTTCTCTCGATTAGATTTTTTTATCAATTCAGCAATTTGTTTAGCCAGATAAAAGGTATTAGTAAGCGAAGTAATACCTATAATATCGTGTCTTTTGGTTTTTTCAAGAATAACATCTTTGATGAACTCACTATTAAGATCGTCATCCTGCTCTAAATAAAATTGCTCTAAATCCAAAATTTCTACTGATAAATTATAACGCTCCAAAACAGCTGCTAAATATAAAATCCCAAGACTGGGCTCCCTAAAAAACTCAGATTGAAATTCAGAAGGTTTTGTAGTTTTTGGATTTATTAAAAGAATCATGTTAATTATTTATGATTAGATTATTTATTTTCAGTCTTCTTTTTATCTCCAGCTTATTTAGCATCATTGCCACTTTTATCCTCTGACTCTACATCTGGCAGTGAATTGGGAATTTGGAAAGCTGTCATCAATTTATCCATGTCTCCCTTGTTACTTATTTTTTCTTCGTGAATAATAGGTGTTTTAATGCGAATAACAGGCAATTTATCATATTTGTGCACATAAAGTTCAATCCCTTGGATGGTTCGATTCTTTACCACAACTCTAGTCGAGTAATTACGATCATCAAACAAATTGAAACCATTGTTCAATCTCCCCATTTTCACTAAATTTGTTGAATATTTTTCCTCTTTGAGGATTGTTTTTGGAGTATCTTCTTCGGAGTAAATATTACCTGCTATCATGAGAAAAATTCTTTTTAAATCTTCCGGTTGAGCATATGAATTAATAATTTCCAAAGCTTTATTGAATCTGGGATTATGAACGCTTATATATGCTGATGTATTTTGCGTTGCTGATTTAGAAAAATCTTTTTTATTGATTGTCTCCGCTTTTCCTGGTCCGATAGTTTTACCCAACACTTCTTGAAACTCGGGATCGTCCATAGAATATTTATTTAACGCGAAAACTCTATAAAATATTCCTATCTGCTTACGTAACATTCCAGCTAGGATTCCACCAAAAATTTGAAGTTTAAAAGAGCTATTCTGGCCATTAAAAGTCCAAATTCTCTTAGTATCGTGATCTACTAGCAAATAGACCTTATGACTATTCATGTTTTTAATTACATCAGAAACTAATTCTCCCTCCTCGACTTCTACAGTTAGAAAAAATGGATCTTCTCTCACTTCTAGTACTTCAAAAATCTGTGTCATATAGATTAATCCCAATTTAAGTGTATATTTTTAATAGGAGATGATCTTTAAAATAAATTGTATTTTTTTCCGTAAATTAATAATTTGTGTTCTTTGAACTCAAAATCAATAAAATTTTTAAATTTTAGGATATTACTCATAGTAATTTCCTTTTTATTAGTTCGATAACTATGAGTTCAGAGAAAAGAGTATACCGGCTTAATATTTCTGGTGGAAACACAGGTCCCGGAAAAGGCTTATCTAAGCAAATTGAAATTGACGAAAAAAAATCGCGCCTTTTTGAAGGGAAAAAGATTGGGGAATCGATAAATGGTGGTCTAATTGGATTTCCTAATTACGAATTCGAAATAACCGGAGGCTCCGATGCTTCGGGATTCCCAATGAGAAAGGATGTTCACGGCCCCGTAAAGAAAAAGATTCTCGTTTCAAAAAGAGGGATTGGATATAAACCGAAAAGAAAAGGACAGAAGCGAAGAAAGACAGTTCGTGGAAGCGAGGTAAGTTATGATATGGTGCTCCTAAACCTTAAAGTATTAAAATATGGAGATACCGAACTTTTTAAAATAACAAAGGAATAAAAACAATATTTAACAGAGTGAGATGACACATCCATGGTTAAAGTAAAAAAATGCTCTTTTTGTGGCTACGATATCCCAATCGGAAAAGGACACATGTATATCAAAAAAGATGGTACAATCTTTAACTTTTGCACTCATAAATGTAGAACTGCTACGATAGTTCAGAAACGAAACCCGCGTAAAGTGCGATGGACAGCGCTCTATGGGAAAGAATAATTATAATTATATAATTAAATACATTTTATCACTCTAAATTATAACTTTAAATAAAACTGTTATTTAATTTTAAAAAAAAGGTAAGTAAAAAAATGAAAGTTTTGATTGTGTTCGATACTAAACATGGAAACACCCAACAGGTTGCTGAATTAATTGCTGATGGAATTAACACAGTTGAGGGCAACGAAACAAAAGTTTTGAATGTAAACGATTTTGATCCTAACGAAGATACGACTTAATATTAATTGGATCTCCAAACCATGTGGGAAGCCATGTAAAGAGTATTAAAAAATTAATAAAAAATCTCTCAAGTTCTACTGTAAAAGGTAATTCATTTGCTGCTTTTGATACCCATATGGGAAAAGACTTTGAAAAAGCTGTTAAGAAGATGGAAAAACAAATAATTGAGAATTTCCCAAATTCAACTATGGCTCTTCCTGGGTTATCAATAAAAGTTGGTGGAATGAAAGGCCCAATTGTAGAAGAAGATTTGTCAAAATGTAAAGAATACGGAATTAAATTGGCTAAGAAAGGGTAAACGACTACTATTAGAACTAATATTTCTATATTCTATTCTTTTTTTTTAAATTACTGCAACCTTGGGAACTTCAAAAGATCGTCGATTAAATCTACATGTCCAACAATCATGCGTTGGCAGCAGAATCTTTCGAGACCCAATTTTTTAAAAGCTTCCTTTGCGGGTTCGCCTTTTTCTATTAGTTCTAAATAGGGCTTATAAGAGGAAGCGATTTCTTTGCCACAAGAGAAGCACCGAATTGGAATAATCATTATGAATAAATAAAAGAATGATTCTAAAAAAATTTTACTATTAATCCAAACCAAAAATTTTATTTTATATCCGTTATTAAATACAACATTAAAATCGATGATTTATGATAATATATTAAAAATATATATTGGAAAGAGAAAAAAATGAGTTATATAAAATTTAAAGTCCCTGATGCTTTAAAAAATGGCATTAAAGACGCTTTATCCACGATTTCTGGAACGCGAGATTCAAAGATAAGGAAAGGAATGAATGAGGTAACGAAATCAATAGAGAGAAGTCTCGCAAAACTCGTCATCATGGCAGAGGATGTTAGCCCACCAGAAATTTTATTTCACGTTCCTTTGTTGTGCGAAGAAAAGTCAATTCCATATGGTTATGTATCCACGAAGAAAGAATTAGGAAATTCAGCCCGTATTAAAATAGCTTCTTCTGCCATCGCAATTGAGAATGTAGGAACTGGAAACGATAAAGCTTTAGATGAAATTTTAAAGAAGTTAGAAGCATTAAAAAAATAATTTGGTGAAGCACCTTAGCAAAAATGGAGAAGTCAAAAGGAGGAGAAACACGTGATTATTCAATTCCCGCTGAAGTCATTCAAATCGTTGGTAGAACGGGATTAACAGGGGAGATCAGCCAAATTAAGGTAAGGATTCTTGAAGGTCCTGATCGCAATCGAATTCTTACGAGAAATGTTAAAGGACCAATACAGGTTAGCGATACAGTTATCTTACGAGAAGTAGAACGAGAAGCGCGAAAAATTCGCAGAAGAAGATAATTTTTTTATGCTATTTCTTTTTTAATCCTCAAAGAATCCTAATAGTTGCAGATTTTTATATTCAGTATGAAAGAACTCCCTAAGAGCAATTCTGATTGCCTCTGAGCGGCTGGGAACGATTTTCATTTTAATTAATTTTTGAATATTTACATCATATATATCAGGAATATTGATAGTTATATTTTGCATTGTAGGTTTTTTCTCTTTCTTAGGATTCGACAAAAGTAAATTCACTAAAGTTATTAATTTTCAAAAGGAAGTTCAGAAAAGTGTAATAACTAGTAAGAAAATTTATCTTATAATATTAACCCTTAACTAAATCCAACTTTTTGATAATAAAATATAAGTTAACCTTGTATATAAAATTATCTCTCTAAATTTAAAGGCTTTTAAAGGTCCCTATATCAGATATAAATAATTTTGATGCCTTTATCTTTAAAATGAACATTTAATGTTATTAATATAAAGTCGGCTGAAAAATTTTTATTTTTACGATCTATCTCCTTTCTTTTACGTATCGGCCTCTCGATTCAATTATTGAAATATTCTTTAAAATGTCTCTACACTCATTTTTTTTCTCTATCCCATATCCCTCTCGATATCCTTCAAGAAAAGCGTCAAAACAGATGGTAAAATCGCTTCCATGAGATGAAATCAAAACCCTCTTAAATAAATGTAGATCAGTGCTTTTATCCTCAATTGAATCAGAGTAGTCGTGTAAACCAAAATCAACGATAAATAATTTTTGAGTAGGGGTTAGGATTACATTACTTGTAGTAATATCACCATGAATGTGACCATTTTTATGTAAATACGCTATATTTTTTCCTATTTCTTTTAAGTAATGCACTTTCTTTGAAATAGTCAGCGAATATAAAATATCCTTTAATTTTTCACCTTTGATATATTTCATTACGATTGTCGAGTTTTTAGTATCAATTTCGTAGACAGGAGGAACTAACACGCCGTAATTTTTGACTTTGATTAACGCTTTAGCTTCGTTAAGAGTTCGATTATAGCAGAGATTTTTGTCTATTTGTTCTATTCGATATCCTTTAGGAATTCGCTTTTTAAAAACAGCTTCCTTTCCAAACCAAGACCCATAATAAAGACTAGCTTCTGCTCCTTTGTGAATTAATTTTTCAATGATTATCTCATTCGACAACTCAACGCAACACCTAAGTTCTCCACGGGATTGTTATTTGATCCATTCGTTCTTTTGGATCGATCTGGGTTTCTGAAATGTTAGTACCTCCAATAGACTTATATCTTAAAATACCCGTCCACGCAATCATAGCTCCATTATCTCCTGCGTATTTTAGGGGTACAACCTCGAACCTTGCACCATGCTCTTTACTGATGTACTTAATCATTTCTTGTAGTCGTTTATTAGCAGCCACTCCCCCTGTTAACAAGACTTCATTTTTTCCCGTATGAGCCAAAGCTCTTTCGGTCACTTCAGTAAGCATGGCAAACGCTGTTTCTTGAAGTGAATAAGCGACATCATTTAAGTTATATTTACTTTCATAATCCTTCGATTCAATTAACCTTTTAGCCGCAGAATAAAGCCCAGAAAAGGATAGGTCCATACCTTTTACAACGTACGGTAAGTGTAAGTAGTTATCTGATTCACGGGCTAACGTTTCAACTTTTGGACCTCCAGGATGAGGTATCCCAACATCACGAGCAAATGAATCTATTAAATTACCAATGGGGATATCTAATGTTTCTCCAAAAATTTGATAACGACCAGACTCATAAGCACTAATTATCGTATTTCCTCCTGAAACATATAACGTAAGGGGGTCTTCTATTTTGCACAAAAATCGTCCGATTTCAATGTGAGCGATACAATGATTTACAGCAACTATCGGTATTCCTAAAAGTTGGCTTAGCATTCTGGCAACATGAGCACCTATTTTTAGAATTGGTCCTAAACCAGGGCTTTTACTAAATGCAACAAGATCAATTTCTTTAATTGAAATCGAAGCGTCTTCTAAAGCTTTATTGATTATTCCTATAAAATTGTTTAAATGTTGTTCCTTTACTAATATTGGGTGAATGCCTCCTTTTTCAGGAATAAACATGTCGTTCACTAAACTAAGAACTTTTCCACTGAATTCTACTATTCCAACACTCCAAGTGTGTGCCGTGGATTCGATTCCAAGCGTTATTTTATTCCTCAAATTCATAGATTTCGCCTAAAATGCATATAGTTATGTTAATAAGTAAAATAAAAGAATTAATAAAATAGTAAGAAGAATTAATGCTGCTTATATTCAAGCTGACTTAGTACGCTTTCGAGGAGTTCTTCTGCTTCGAGCGACGGTAGCCGCTCCTTTTTTTCCTTTCCTTTTAAAAACTGTGTATCCACAATTCCCGCATGAAGATCTATCGTAATGATCAGCAAGAAAATACGATGGTCCGCACTTGGGGCACACACGATGAGTCCTTACTATTTTACCATCCTCGACAGTATAATATTTTGATGCGTTTGTCATAATAATTCATTTTTTAATAGGTAATATTAATCGTATTTAAATAGGTGCTTATATGGTTCTTTCCTCTTTTTTAACTTGTAAATCTCTGATCTTGTATCTTTTGGTAAATTCCTTACTTGAATGTGGAAGGGTTCATAGAATTGAAGCTCCTGAGAATCTTGATAAATGTTTGCTAAACCAATATCATCCGAGCTACCAAATTGAGTTTGAATTTTTCGAATGATAGTGTAATTTTCTTTTGCGTTTTTTAAAGCTGCAATTTTTTTTTTAACTTCTAATCTATTTGGCGTGCTTGCTTCAAAATGTTCAATTCTAAATTTAACCTCAGTACGATCAATTATAGGGTTTTTCTTCTCTTCTAAAATTTCAATATTGAACGACATTTCGAGTCTTTTAACAATAGTTATTCTCAGTTAATCAGTTAATTTAAAGATAATTCTGAGTTATAAAAGATTAAAAGAATATTAAAAAATAAAATTTTGCTTTTTCATTAGGAAACAATGGTTGAACATATAAGGTCTGCTACGAAAGCAAGAGTTTTAATGCTCATCGAAATAACTCTAATATTTTTTATGCTCTTTACGTTTTTAACTCTGGGGAATATTTTAGTTGGAATCTACGCTTGGATCTTTATAATTAGCTTATTATTATGGGTATTATTATTTATTGTAACAGTCAAACTCTTCTTAAAAACAAAGAGAATAAAACCGGAGTAAAAAAAATGAATGAAAATTTAAAGATTCCCCCGAATGAAAGGCACAAGTTCTCTCAGCCGTTAGGCAAATTATACGCTGGAACCCGAGAAGAAACGATAGTTGAAGTAAAAAACGCTATAAAAGAATATATAAAGAAAGGGTTTAAAGTATCTGTTTATTTAGTTGGTGACATTGTAACACAAGATTTCCTCGCTAGTAACTTTTTAAAATCCCTAATATCGCTCTGTATTGTAGACGAAAAAACTCAAAGAAGCCAGATTAAGATTGCAATTGAGGAATTTTTCGAGGAAATTATTGAATTTGAAAACCCTGAAGGAGGGATAAAGAAAGAAAGTTTTAAGCTTTTAAATGACATAGTTAAATCCAAAAAGAGAACATTATTGAAAGTTATTAATGGGGAAGAGGATTTACTCGTCTTACCGCTAGTTTTAAGCATCGTTCTCAACGACAAAATAAAGAACTTAGTCTTTTACGGTCAACCACCTCTCACGGATTCAAAGAAAACAATCCCAGAAGGAATCGTTATGGTTGATGTTGAGAAAAAAATTCAAAAAGTAGTAGATAAATTCGTAGGAATTATGATGTAATATTTAATAGACAAAAATTATTCACGTAAAAGCCTAGCTTATCGAACTCTTAAAGCATATTTTCCAGGAAAATGGATTTTAAGATAACTCGCCATTTCCGAGTTTTTCGGATCAATGATTATGACTTCGCCTGTGTAGTCTTCACTAAGGCTATGTGTTTTACATTTTGGACAAACTGTCTGATTTTTGGTCATCAAATGGCAATTTTTACAGGCCTTTTCGAGTTTTTTCATTATTTATTCCTCGCTAACTTCCTCTTCCTCTGAAGCTTTTAATTTTTTGGCCTCGATATTCGCATATTCTTCTTCAACATCAGCTGCAATCCAATCGAGTTTTCCTAAATATTTCTGCCTCATCGTTAAACCAAGTTTCCCGCTACGCCCAGTGCCTAATGAAACAGCGATCACTTTAGTCCTTACTTCATTATTGACTTCAAGTATTTTCCCCGTTTCTTTGCCTATAAATCGATTTCCTACTTGTTCATACGATATATAATCGTCGCAAATTTGGGAAACATGAACCAATCCATCTAATGGGCCAAGTCGGCAAAAAGCTCCAAAATCAACCAATTCTACGACTTCTCCCTCCACCACTTCACCAAGACTTGGTTTAAATGAGAGAACGGTAAACTCAACTTGGTGGAAAGTGTTAGCATTGCCAGGAATGATGATACCGGGGCCAACATCAAGTACATCAACGATTGCAATAATAAATCCAAAATCTCTAGTAATAATACCCTCGTATTCCTCGCTTAGAATAATTCTTGCGCTGGTTTCCTTGGGTTGACCGAATAAAAATGGGGGTATCTCACATTTAGATGTTAGGGAATAAAGCTTAAACATTTCAATAAACCCGTTATTCTCGTTAATTTATAGTAAATAATAGTTAATATTACTAAAGTAAATTAAGCATAAAATTAATATTTTATGGAAAGAAAGAAAGAAAGAAAAAAAACAAAACAACACAAATAACCTCAAACTTCAAACGAAACTCAAATGATCGAAAGCGAATCCTTTATAAGAAATATGATTATGATCTATTAGCAATTCATACACAAAAGAAATTTTTTTGTAGGGTTTTCTTAAAAAAAGATAATTTTGACTAATTAAAATAGTAATTTTGAAGGTCTTAGACTTGAATAGAGATAGAATATGATTTAAATCAATTGAGCTATTTTTTCGCATGTCCTCCTGCAATCTAACAGGATTAACCCGAGTCGAACTTCTTTAGTTGTAGAAACGGTCAAAACCGCGTTTGGACCCGCCTGCATGACGAGTAAATATCCACTAGAGCCTTTTATATATAACTGGTCAAATGAGCCTTTGGCCATCTCTATAATAGCCCTTTCGGATAAGGAGAGTAAAGCAGCTGTCATCGCGGCAATTCTCGTCTCGTCAACGCCTTGGGGGAGCGCAGAAGCAATAGGAAGGCCTTCAGCAGACACTATAGCAGCAGATTTTACTTCTGGAATTGCTCCAAGTAATTTTTTTAAAAGATCATCCAAGGTTTCGACAGACTCCATCACTGACAATTTCTCCTTCGCTGTAAATATTAAATATTATTAGATAAATATAATAGAATAGAATACAATTGAGATTATTTTTAACTTATAATTAAAATAGATTTATAGTATTTATTTATTTATTTTTTATTCGTTCTATATATTAAAATCTTGTATATTAATGATTTATTAAAGTTTATAATATGTGGATAAAGATAATATATGGTTAAACCACTCAGTGAAAATGATATTGGTCTTCTTATTTTTGCAATAAAAGTAAAAGACATAACACTATTTCTTGGGTTTGACTCAAATTTTGTTCAAGTTTGACTCAATTTTAAAGTTAAATGTATAAATAAAAGAATAATTAATTGATGATTAATTATAAAAATAATTAAAATCACCAATTATGTTGCTATTATGGATTATTGGGTTTTTGTAGAGAATCTTTATAACACAACTTTTACGCTATTTTTCTTCGTTCTAATGAGTTTGATGTATTATATAGGAGTGAAGGGTTATAGAGCCAAAAACTCTTATGGTGGAATTTCCTCGATTCTATGTGGGGTATGCTACTTAGTTTTTGGATATTTTAACTCGGTAGTTGGATTTTTTACATACCCTTATATGGGATTTATGGTATGGTGGATTGGAATGATTCTTGTGGCGAACCTCATCTTCACAACTATTATTAGGGTTGATATCAAGAGGATGAGGAGAGAAGCAGATAATAGTGAGGTGGGGTTAAAAAAAGATTCGATCTTAAGAAGATACATCAGAAGGATGACCCAAGAAAATCCCTATAAAGATGATATCCCTTTTAAAATGGAGTTAATTCGAAAAAGTTTCCATCTTTCAGGTTTGTTAATACTTATCGCGTTCTTTGGATTTCTATCATTACCTCCAGTGACCTCTTTAGTAAACGACGGAATTATCACCATGATCCAACAGCTTGAGCCTTCTTATAAATTATTATGGGGCGACCTTACTAATTATCCTTTTGGATTTGGAGATTTTCAAGCGGTTGTTGAGATTACTATGTTTGCATTAATTGGTGCTTTAGCGTTTGTTATTGTATCAGACATAATTCGAATCGTTTGGGGGCCTGAATATTCAATTTTTAATTTTTTAACTAAATCTATGTTGAGAAACAAAGAAATGAACGCTGCGGGACCACAAATTTACATCATTACGGGTTTTATCTTTTCCTATATGTTATATATGGCTGGTATCATTCACATTTTCATTTTTTTTGCTGGAATCCTTATAGCATGTTTAGCTGACGCTACTGCTGCAATCATTGGAAAAAGATATGGAAAACATAAGATTATACTTAGAAATGGGGAAGTTAAATCTATAGAGGGCTTTGTTGCGGGCGTTTTAGTAGCC
>JAGXNZ010000211.1 GCA_019894655.1 Promethearchaeota archaeon
GATTGCCCTAATTGTAAAGTGAGTTTTAATCGGAAGGTTAAAAAGCGATCGTATGGGTTAATCATCTTTTTTGTGATTATATCTGTTGTAATTATCCTATTTTTTAACACTATATTCGGATTTTTTCCATAAGCGAATGCTTCTTTTAAAAATTAGATTTTCTTTAAGAAGAACCACACCTTTTTTTATAACTTAAATCCATATTATAATCAATAATTTTATTGATAAAATTAGGTGTGTAAAATTAATAATAGGAAAAAAGTTGAATTAATAGCAGAGGTCTTAGATAGATACGACGATGGTGAATGTTTTTATTGTGGTGGTACTCTAAACGGCGATTTAGAAAGTGATGATTTCGATGATGGATATTCAGACGATTGGTGTGCGGATTGTTCTAAAGAAATTGACCCGAATGATGATTGGGAGGAAGTTTGCTTAATGGCAATAGATAAAGTTATTCACGATGAGCCTTTTAAGGCATAGGATTATATAAATTGGAGCGAACTTAAGGTATTGGTTGAATCGTACGTCTTTTCTTGAGCTTAATGACCATTATTCAGAAGAGTAATTATCAAAATCATTGTTATTACACCGACCATCATTAAAGATAACTGGCGAATAGTCTGTTTGAAACCCCATTTTTGATGAAGTTCTGGTGTAAGGTCAGATAGCGCTATATAAAGAAAACTTGCTGCGGATATAGATAAAGCATAAGGAATGATAATACTAATCGAATCTAGTATAAAAAAACTAATTATTGCTGATGGAATTGTTGTTGCACTCGAAAGAGCGTTATAAATGAATGCCTTTTTTCGTGAATATCCGCTGTGGATTAATATCCCAAAGTCTCCGGTTTCTTGCGGAATTTCATGAAAGAGAATAGCGAGACTAGCTCCTAAACCTACAGAGAAATTTGTTAAAAAAGCAGAGGCAATTACAATACCGTCAATAAAATTATGAATTCCATCCCCGATTAAAACGATAGATCCCCCTGCGGAATGAACTTCGCAATCGTCATCAGCACAGTTTCGCCATATAATCAATTTTTCAAGGAAGAAGAAAAAAATAATACTCAAAAGAATTACGAACATAACTGTATTTGGTCCGGTTCCGATATCTTCTATTGCTTCAGGTATAAGTCCAACCAACGCTGCTGTTAGTAAAGTGCCGGTGGCATAAGAAATTAGAATTGAGACCATGAACTTCTGGACTCTTTCGCTAACTAATATAAAAACTGAAGCTGCAGCTATAGCACCAATGCTTCCTAATAAGCTAAATATTATTATCCAAATTAGTATTTTTTACACCTTCAAATTTTTTACTATTTAGACATGAATTAATAACAATATACATAAGTATTGAGGTTTACTTGGAGTGAAACTAACTTTTATATTTTAATTTATCGATTGAAATTGAAAATTTGGGGCTAATTTTAATTAATCAATTAATTCAGAAGATATATATATTTTATCGAACACTTGTGGCAAACTAATCCTAATATTCTTTCTTGCTGCAAAAATAAATGCTAAGGCAATTACAGAACCCAAGCCAAATTGGATTATACTATTTAAAATAAATTCATATAGAGCACTCGGTACTCCATATATCATAACCTCGTAAAGAAAATATCCAATTATCATTGTAAATCCACCTACTATAACTGCAATAAAATCTCTATAATTCCATTTATAATTCTTCTTTGGATTTGCTATTAATCCTACAAAAAAACCTTCTAAGCCTTTTATGACGAGTGTGGCAGGAGCATAAATTGCAAAACCTAAGAATAAATCAGCTAAAGAAGACCCAATGCCTCCAGCTATACCTCCAATAATTGGCCCAAACATTAATCCCGTTATCATAACAACAGCGTCTCCAATATTTATAAAGCCGTTTGTGGCTGGGATGGGGAATGCTATTACCATAGTAATTACACAAGTAAAAGCTCCAAAAATTCCAATCATAGACAATGAAAGTGAGTTAAAGGGAAGTAAATATCCTAAAAAATTCGGTTTTCTTGATAACTTTTGACTATTCATAATAACAATACACACACATAAGAGTTCAATGTTTTTCCAATTTAATATATGAAGAATCCATATTTATAATTTTTCTCTCGCTTTAAGCATGAGCTTGATGAAATTTGAATGATACCTAGAAGTTCTTACAAGCTGATCTCATTAAAATTTAAAATGCAAAAAAATAAAAAAAAATTGAAGAGCTGGTTAAATCAAGTTATTTCAGAAGTTTGAGTAAATCATGAATTTGGTAGCAGAGCCTAAACTGTAAATTTCGAACTTAGTTCCCCTCTTGGTTTCACAAAACATCTGAATCATTGGAAATAGATAAATTTGCGAAGTGATTTGAGATTCTTTGTCTTTTGAGTAACCTTTATAGTCACTTCCTGCAGAACCAATTGTTTTTTTAATGTTTTTGTTCCAATACCCGAGTGAAGCTTCGCTCTTCGATTCAAGATCTTTAAAATCATTAAATCGGATACCTTCGACTTCTTCAATCATCTGGTGAAGATCCCGTTCAATTTCTTTTTCATATTTAGTTTGTGCGCTACTGTGTAGCACTGGAATTCCGGTCACCACAGTCTTAAAAGGAACTGGCAAAATTCGATACTTATACAAGTTCTTATATCCTCCACAATCTTTACATTGCTCCTTATTTGTACCAGTACCATAACATACTCCACACGAATAAGAAAATGGTTTAGCTTCCTTTTTTTGCTCTTCCCCAGTTAAAACTTGCAACTGTTCTTCGATTTTTCCCGTGCCCTTACACGTCCTACACTTGGTTTCAGTATAACCCTTCCCGTTACAATTTTTGCATGGAGTTGTTTGAAGTGTTTCATAGGTAGGTACAATTTCATCGCCCTTCCAGTCGTTTTTATTGATTTTTCCTTTACTTTTAAACGAATAAAACATTTCTCTTACCACTTTTGGTGGTAGAACGGTTTTTTCATCAGTATCCTTTGTTACTTCCCCTACAGTTTTTTTAATCGCAAAATAAATCGCAGCTTCCTTTTGTGTATCTTTAACGTATTCTGCCGCGCTGATAGCTTCTAATGAAAAAATGGCCCCTTTAGTACCGAACTGTTTTTCCATCTTTTTTTTATCGCTTCTTACAGCACGTTGCTTCCACTTTTCAAAAATATCGTCTAAATTTGGAGTTTTTATTCTAACATCTGGCATTTGAATATCACCTAATAAATTTTAACTATTGTCGTTTTTTATAAATTATAAAGATATAAAATAGAATAATTTATAGTTTTATATAGAAATTAAAAATAATAATTAATATTATTTTATCGACAATGTCAGAGGAAGAACGTCAAGCAGTTGAGTATTTTAAGCAATGGATGGACCCTAATGGTGGAGGTTTAGCCCAATGGATAGAGCATTTTTTAAATCAGGGTGATGAGGCTAAGCTTAGGCAAATTAAACAAATTTACGATAAGATAAAAACCGTTTTTGGATTTTAGGTTCTGATTTTTTTGTCTGAACAACAATAGTAAGACTACTATATAAAATTAGTGATATTTCTTTTGACAACTCTCTTTACTAAAGACTTCTTTATTGTTTTTGATAGAAA
>JAGXNZ010000212.1 GCA_019894655.1 Promethearchaeota archaeon
ATTAATAAGTCTACTAAAACTTCGGAGATAAATTGATGACTAAAATGCCTTCTTTTGGTCAATAACCCTCCAAAAGCATTTTTCATAGCGCATGTTATCCCTCCATTCTTTAATTCTTCCTTAGTTTGTTTTAAGGAACCTCCAATCGCTCCAGTATGACCGTGAGTTTTCATTGTTGGTAAGTGAATTATAGGCTTTCCTACGTAAAATTCTGGAATTCTAAATCCTCCTGGAAAGATTTTCGAATCTAGAACGTGTAATTTCTTATTTTTTAAGGTAATAAATCGGTGCTTTAGGGATTCATACGGTACAAAAGGAATTCTAGTTAAAGGTATGAACCATACTCCATATTTAGATATAATCGGTTTCCACTTATTTCCTTCTAGTCCCTTTTCTATATTGGTCACAACAGTCCGATTTTCAGCGGTAAAGAGATTTTTTGGTTCGTAACCATCATCCAGCATGGTTTTAATGACGCCTTCTACTTGCCAAGGTGGGCTAGAACATGAGGGGTAAAATTTTGACCAGCTTAAATTTAACTTTAGTATGTTTTTAGATTTTTTATCGTAATGCTTACTATATTCTGCTAAATGCATTAATTTTTTATAATCCTCTAAAACTGTTTTAGGGGAAGTTTTTACAACGTATATTTGGGACTTTTTGGACATAATTAATTAGTAAAATGTAATATAATTTATTTTTTTTATGAAATTGTTGGGAGCACTTGATGATTTCTTGAGTAAACTGTGATATAATATAATGTATAAAGATATTCAATGAAAAATTAATAAAGAGAAATAGAAAGAGTTTTAAGCAGAAAATTAACTAATCTGAGATGTATTCCATTCCTTCGTAGGATTTAGCTTTATTGCTTAAAGGTCTACAATACATGTAATGCTCGCCACCAAGATCTACTCTATTAGCACTATTCAGATGACATCCCTCATGATTCTCCATTTCTTGGCATCTAGGATGAAAGGCACATCCAGACGGCGGATTAATAGGACTTGGTACATCACCTTCAAGAATAATTCTATCTATTCTGGAAGTTGGATCAAAGGTGGGTCTCGCTGATAATAAAGCTTTACTATATGGATGAACTGGATTATAAAAAACCTCCTCAACGGTACCTCCTTCAACAAATTTTCCTAGGTACATAACTTGAATTCGATCTCCGATATGCTGAATAACACTTAAATCATGAGTAATGAACAGATAAGAAAAACCAAATTGGTTTTGAAGAGCTTTTAATAAGTTTAAAATTTGAGCTTGAACAGAAACATCTAAAGCTGAAGTTGGCTCATCTAATATTATTAATTCAGGATTGCATGCAAGTGCTCTTGCTATTACTATCCTTTGCTTCTGACCTCCAGAAAATTCGTGTGGAAATCGGTCTAAATGCTCCTTTTTTAGGGAGACTGTTTCTAATAGCTCCAAGACTCTCCTTCGGATATTTCTCCTTTTTTTCATACCCATCAGCAATCTTAAAGGTTCACCAATAATATTAACAACTTTCCATCTTGGATTAAGAGCTGAATCAGGATCTTGAAAAACCATTTGTATTTTTTTCCGCATATCTTTTTTGAATTTTTCATCTATTCTTTGACCTTTATACCAGATCTCACCTTCTTTAGCTGGAACTAAATGTAATATCGTATTCCCAATTGTAGTTTTACCACACCCACTTTCTCCTACTAAGCCTAAAGTTTCCCCTTTGTAAAGGTCGAAAGAAACCCCATCTACTGCTTTTACTTCCCCTATTTTTCGTTTAAAGAGACCTCCATAAATTGGATAATACGTTTTTAGATTTTTAACAGTAAGAATAATTTCCTTTGAAGGCTTAGAAGGGGCTGTTAATTCTTCACTTATAGTCATTTTATTTTTAATCCTCTTTTTAATTATTTATAATCTTTATTTTTTACACTCTTTCTGATAGTTCAATTTCGCCTTCTTCCCATTTATATTTTGGCGAATCTTTATTTTCAGGATCAAACAAGTGACAAGCAATAAAATATTTATCACCAATTTCGAGGAATTTCGGTTTTACTTTATCGCATACTTCTAACCTAAAATCGCATCTAGGGTGAAATCTGCAACCAGAGGGGGGATAAATTAAATTTGGAACCATTCCACGTATTGTTTTTAATTTTTGATCCCTCTTTTCTATGCTTGGTATTGCGCCTATTAATCCTTGAGTATAAGGATGTCGTGGATTTTTAAATAATTCAATCGCCGTTGCGTATTCAACTATATTACCACTATACATTACAGCCACTCTATCACATATGTCTGCAATAATTCCCAAGTCGTGAGTTATCATTAAAATTGAAGTTTTAAATTTGGTTTTCAAATCTTTCATTAAATCAATAATTTGAGCTTGGATTGTAACATCTAAAGCTGTCGTTGGCTCGTCAGCAATTAGTAAAACGGGATTACATGAAAGTGCCATTGAAATCATTACTCTTTGTCTCATACCACCACTTAATTCGTGTGGATACCTTTTTAATATTCCTTTAGCATCAGCTATTCCTACTTCGGAAATAATTTTTTCTACTTCATCTCTTACGGTACTACCTATTGATAAAGATCCTTTAGTTTCTGTCACCAATTCTTCAATTCTTTCGTTTATTTCATTAACTTCTTCTGTGGTTAATCTTTCGGCTTCATTCTTTAATTTATTTTTTAAATCTCCCTTTTCTTTATATTTTTCTTTTCTTTCCAAACGGCGTTCGCTCAAGATACTTTTAATTCTATCTTTTTGGTGCAATAAAAACACTTCACCTACTTGTTTACCAACTGAAATTACTGGATTGAGTGAATTTAACGGATCCTGGAATATCATTGTAATTTTATTTCCACGATAGCTCCTCATTTCTTTATTACTTAACGAGACTAGATCTAGTCCTTTAAGTGTAATTGAGCCGTCTATTATTTTTCCAGGTGCACGAACTAAACCAAGAATAGAAAGAGCCGTAACAGATTTTCCACACCCAGTTTCACCTACAAGTCCAAGTATCTCGTTTTTAAAAATATCGAAGGATACTCCATCTACAGCTTTAACAACACCTTCTTCAGTAAAGAAATAAGTTTTTAAATTTTTAACTTCTATTAAGGCTTTTGCTGAAGCTTCAGAATTGTTTTCGGGTTCTTCCATTTTTTCACCTTCTTTATCGCTATCTAAATCAATCATAATACTATTCCTTAATTTTTGAATTTTATTGATTAATACACAAAACTACAAATTCTTCAATCTTGGATCTAAAGCATCTCTTAATCCATCGCCAACTAGCATAAAGCCAAGTACAGTAAATAATATCATTATGCCTGGCCATAAAGATGCAAATGGTGCCATTACTATATGACCTCTCGCAAGATCGATATCCCTACCCCATTCAATCATGCTAACATCACTATATCCTAAGAAAGCTAAACCTGCTAAACTTAGAATAATACCTCCAATATCGAACGTAAAAGAGATAATAATGGGTTGGATGCAATTGGGTAAGATATGTCTAAACATTATCCTCCAATTTCCTGCACCCGATACTCTTGCCGCTTCCACATATGGTAAAGCTTTGGCTTGTAGTACGGATCCTCTAATCAATCTTGCATAATATGGGATACCAAGAATACCATAAGCCAACATAATGTATTCCATTCTTTGGCCCCAAATAGCAATAAATACCATAGCAAGAATTAAACCAGGAAAGGCAAGGAAAATATCGACGATTCTCATAATTATTGAATCAACCCAACCACCATAAAAAGCAGCAATGACGCCAACCATAACTCCAAATATAACACTAAAAGTAATAGCAGGAAGCGCGATTGTTAAGGAAGCCCTCGCACCATATATTATTCGCGATAGAACATCTCGTCCAAACAGTGTTTGTCCTAAAGGATAATTCGCTGAAGGGGGATCCCAACTACCACCTGGTAGACTATTTGCTTGTTCAAAGGTATAAGGAGCTATCCACTCAGGAAAAACTGCCAAAGTTACAACCACAAAAACGATTCCGATTCCTAGTATTGTCAAAGTTGATTTTAACCTACGAATAAACTTTCTCTGACTAATGGACTTTTCATATTCGATTTCTCTTAGTGTTAATTCCTCAATTCTGGATCCTGGAATCAATAAAAATTTTAAATGACTTATAATCCATGTTAAAACTATTTTGAAGAAATTTTCTTTTCTTTCTTCTTCTTCTTTTAATTTTGCTTCAAATACTTGTTCTGTCATTTTTTTATCATCTTAATTTTTTTTTCTCTTCCTTTTTAATATCTAATTCTTGGATCAACAAATGCATATATTAAATCTATTGCTAAATTTATTACGATGAACACAATTGTTGTCAAGAATACTATTGCATTTAGGAGCCAATAATCAGTACTTTGAATTGCACCAATTAATGCTTCACCTAAACCATGTAAATTGAAAGTTGTCTCCGTAAGAATAGCACCTGCTAATAGACCTCCAAAGTTTAACCCAATAACTGTAATGGTCGGTATTAATGCATTTTTTCTTGCATGGGAATTTATAACGTCTCGTTCCTTGCATCCTTTAGCTCTTGCGGTTCGAACGTAATCTTGCTCTAACACTTCCAACATACTGGAACGGGTTTGCCTCGTGATTCCTGCGATCGATATAAAGGATAAACAGGCTACTGGTAAGATTAGATGGTGTATATAATCGGTAACCAAGTATGTTTGTCCTGATAATAATGAATCTATAATTCTATTGAGGGTAATTACGGGAGGATCTCCAATCCCAGGAGTCTTATAATTTGCTGTTGGAAACCAGCCTAATTGATAAGATAAGAAATACTGTAAAATCAATCCCATCCAAAAAATTGGAATAGAAACACCAACTAACGCAAAACCACGGAGTACAGTATCCTTCCACTTATTTCTATTAGTTGCTGAAATTACTCCCGTTTTAAGCCCTATTAATGCAGCGATAAATATGGACGCAAAAGCAATATCGAAGGTTCGTGGAAATCTCTCTATAACAATATTCCAAACGGGTTGACCTTGAGCAAGTACATAAGATAATCCCCAATCTCCTGTAAATAATCTACCAATATAGAGAAAATATTGATTTATCATTGGTAAATGAAGGCCAAGCCTTATAAATGCAGCTTCGTAATCTGCAGGATCGAATCTATCTGGTAAGGAGGCTAATACAGGGTTACCTGGCATCAATCTTGACAAAATAAAAGTAATTGTTAGAACTCCAAATAAAACCGGAATTGCTGCTAACATTCTTCTGAGGATATATTTGACCATACTCATATGTTTTTAGATCACCCACACTTTTTTAATATTTTTATTCAATTTTTTTATTTTTTTACTTTTTTACTAAAGTTCCACTTCTTTAATTTTTGTAAGATATTCCGTATACTTTCGTTTTGCAAATGCTCCTAATATAGCACTTAATATATTTATTCCCAAAAGAATAAAAATAGTAAGGTAACCTTCAAAACTTACAAAATATGTGATGAATAAAGTTCCAAGAAGGACCAAAAGATCAGCTTGGAAACTGTTTATGAACATATACCAAATCCAGGACTCGATAACGATAACTGGGATAAGCCAAATGCTATTCTTAATTCCGTATTCGAAAAATTGTTCTCTAAATCCGAGGATGAATACTATTGCAATAAGTATGAATAATGACAATATTGCTATTGGATCGAAAAGCACCTGGTATAAAAATAAAACTCTATTTCCGATAGACTTTTCGTAAACATTGCTGATATATCCAAAAAATACAAAATGGATCAATAATACGGCCAGAATGAAATTTCCTTGTCGACTAAAGTCAATTTTTAATTTCATAACAATATCCCCAATTTCAAATTCTTTAAGTTAAAACTTTTTTGAGATTTATTAATATTTGATCTTTTATTAATGATTCCCATCTCTTTCCAGAGTGCTAAATCAATTGTGTGTTTTTCGTTATTATCTAAAAGTTTTTTATTATAAGCAAAGCAGTCTAAAATGTCGTCGTATATTAAATAAGGCACGAATGTCAACTTATTAATTTTATTCTTTTTAAGATTTTCGACATCAATAGATATAATATCAGGATAATATTTTTCTTTTTTTTCTCTATACAGTTTTACCGTTTTTAAAGCTCCTTTTTCAGTTATTTGGATTTTATTTCCTTCAATCCTCTCTTTAAAAAATTTAATATTAATATCACAGTATTCAGATAATCTTGCTGCATACTCTTGCGAATTAATAGCAATAGCTTCATTTTCGATAGTAGCAACCATTTTTAGGTATTCTGATAAGAGAAATGTAAAATCTTCTATTAGACTAGGGATTTCTGTTTTTAAATTTAGGGAATTTTCGAACCAATTTGTTAAAGATTCTAATGTTAACGTACGATAGGTAATTTCCTTGTATTTTATTTTTGAATAAAGTATTAAATTTTTCAAGCCTTCAATCAAGAAACTCTCAAAATTAAATACTAAATCCAGTGTTTCTAAAAACGAGTCAAGCTTGAACAAATCGGGAATTATAAAAAAAGTGGCTCTTCCATTAGAGATCTTGTCAATTCTCATAGGAATTGGCATAATAGGGATTTTGAAAATATCCGTTGGAAAAATATCGAAATTAAATCCAACGGGTGCGAGATCATTTTTAAATGATTTTAATTTTGCAGGTGGACTTGAAATTCCAAAATTTGGACTCATTCACAAATCACGACTATTATATTGTTTTAAAATAGAAGAAAAGAAAAAAAAATATTTATTTATTAAAATTTTTTGTTTTGGTTTGTTTACTGCATGTATACTGATGTAATATTCCAATATACTGGATAGAAGTACAATCTGCCCATAGCGTTTGAAGGGTAACCTAGTAAGTCTTTGTTCCATGCATCATTGTTTATACCGGTATATCCAAATGCCCAAGGCATATCTTCTTCTACAAGAAGTGTTTGAATCCTATTGTAATAGACTCGTCTTGTGGCATCGATCGTTTCTAATAATGCTGCTTCCATTAAGAGCTGTACGTTGTCCCATGTTGCCAATTCGTCTCTACCAGCTTCTATTGCAGACAAGTATCCGTTATATTTAGCACCATTTGATGCAACAGATCTATTGGTAAATAATGGGTTAATATAGTTGCTAGCATCGTTATAATCGGGAATCCATCCGAGCCAGTAGATTTGTACCATATCTCTGTGGAGACCAGCGAGTTCGTAAAGACTTAAGATGAATTGTGGCCAGGTGGTACCAGCGTCTACTATGTTTATTCCAATATAATCGCAATTATCCGTTAAAAGCGTTAGCATATTTTCCCGCATGTCATTGCCAATGTTATAAGTATAGTTAAACGTAGCA
>JAGXNZ010000213.1 GCA_019894655.1 Promethearchaeota archaeon
CCTAAAATAGAATAGAAGGTAGTGGAAGTAAAAAAAAAAGTAATGGAATGCAATTACTTTTAGCGGGAAAAACTCATTCGTGGAGGAATAAATTACGGGCTAAAATCGAAACATTCCACTACAAGATAGAAAATCGAAATTTTCTAACATAATAATGATCTTCACATATAAAAATTTTACGAATCATTCGTTAATTTTACAAACGCTCTATTTGAATATTCAATAAAGAAAAATGACATTAACACATTTGAAATATATTCTCTTTTGCTTTAATTATCTTATCTTAGATTTAAAAATAAATGTAATGATAGTTCATAGATTTAATTTAAAAAAAAAAAATTTCTCGAATTTCTTCAGACCTAAATCAGTTTATTCAACCAAAATTAACCAAATTTGTGTGTAAAATTTTTGATAGACAAGCTATTACAAAATCAAAATCAAAATTTATTAAGATCTTAATAGGCATAAATCCTTCATTAAAAGAGCAATCAACAACTCATCTTTAATTTAATTGATACTAGTCTTAAATTTGATGCATAATAACAAATTTAATTGATGAAAACATTTAATAGAAGAAAAACCTTTGGCTTACCGACTACTTTTCATTTTTATCGACTATACAATTCTTGCATTGCCTAAAATTGTATAGCTAAAATCTTGTTTTGCTAACCGCAACCTCAGTTTCTGATTAAATTTTTCTTTTTTAATTCTCTGAATCCATATTTAGAAATTAATGGGGGCTTCCCATTATCCTCTTATTATCTATTTTAAGAAATAATTTAATTAAATTTAAGAGATTAAGAAAAACTAAAGAGTATTAAAAAGAACTAAAAGAGCTTGCTAAAAAAGAGGAAGAACCCGTATTTTATACACCAACAGAGGCTGCTTATGCGATAAAAGTTCAGTTAGATCGCATGAAATTGAAAATGTAGGATTTAAATTTAAAACATGGTAATTTTAAAATTTAATCTTATTTGTCTTCTTCCATCACTTCAAAACCATGCTCTTGTAAAACATTTACTCCTTTTTCGTTATCATCGAGCCTCAAAACTGTCATTGTACTTATTTCTGACGAATTCTCAGCAAAAGTATACATATATTCGATATTTACTTCGTGATTTCCAAGGGTTTTAGCGATATTATACAATTGAGTTATATTATCAGTTAATTTTACGGCGATAACTTCCGTTACTGAATGTAAATAGTCTTTATCCTCTAATAATTCAATACATTTCTCATAGGGTTTGACTAGGAGTAATAATAATCCATAATCTTCTGTTTCAGCAACAGTCAAGGATCTTATATATATTTTATTGCTCATTAGAAATTCAAAGAAATTCGCTAGCTGCCCTGGTGTATTTGGGAGAAACACAGATATTTGTTTTAACACCATTTTTTATTCACGAAAAATCTATTTTATTTAGTAATTTCATCTTAAAATGATATTTTTACTTAAATTATTTGAAATTTGGATTGTTTAAAAATGATTCTGAATGAAATTATAAAAGAATAGAATAGTACTGTTTATTATTTTTCTGCATATTCCTTTTTCATTTCTTCAAATAATTTCTTATATTCTTCGATATACTTTTCATCGTTAGTTTCTTCTATCTTCTTGAGGAGTTCGACAGAATTATTTAAAGTATTAGAAGTTTTCTTAATCTTGTCGAAGTATAGTTGTTTGATTTGTTGAGATTTAGCAACTCTTAGTGAATTTTTGTATCCCTTAATAGAACTTTCAATTTCTTTTTGAGATTCTTTAACTGAGTCTGCTAATTGCTTTCTTCGCTGCTCTAACCTGATGCAATTATCACATACCAAATTATCGGATTTTTTTTGCCCCCTTTTTATCATAAAAGCATTTCCACACCGAGAACATACAACGAGAGCAACAATAAGCTTATCTTCGTTAGAATCTGGCATATATGATAACTAAATTATTTTAAATTTTATATTTACTAATCTAATAACTTTTTTCTAATTTAATTATTGATTTTTCTTTCAATTCTTTCATAAAGATTCTCTTTCTAATTTTTAAGAAGGTTTATGATGAATGAGTAATTTACATGCCTATGGAAGTATCTTTCTTTCTTATTTCTTTATTACTTATATTGGGACTATTATCTGGTGCTATTTCTGCTATTGCAGGAATCGGAGGAGGAGTCTTCTTTGTATCACTAATGACTCTTCTTTTTTTTGTTCCTATCAACATCGCAGTAGATACGAGTACTTTTATAATTCTTTTTTCTTCTCTTGCGGGCTTTATAACCTATTTACGACAAAAGAGGACAACTTTTAAACTAACACTAATTTTTAGTAGTTTCTCCATACTGGGTAGTATATTAGCTTCTATTGTTTTTTCTATTATAATTATCGATAATTCAATCTTAAAACTGTTATTTGCAGGAATACTACTTATTGCAGGATTTAATATGATGTACAAGGCTAGAAAATCAAAGAATCAAAATAATATACAGGAAATTAACCATAACGAGTTTTCCTTAAACAATCAAGATCATAAATTAAATTTTAAGAAATCCATACCGCTTTTCATATTAGCGGGATTTTTAGCAAATTTATTAGGTATTGGTGGCGGAATCATAAACACACCATCACTTAACATAGTTCTAAGTTTTCCTATTCATAATTCTACGGCTATTTCGACATCAATAATATTTTTCACTGCAATTTACAATACTGTGATAAAAAGCTTCTTTGGTCAGATTGATTACTTAATTGGGTTAATTATTGCTATCGGCTCTATACTAGGTTCAATCCTAGGGGCCAAAATTTCCAAAAAGATGCCTAAAGTTTTATTACAATTATTCGTGGCTGTTGTGCTGATAGTTATAGCATTAAGAATGTTTTTCTCTTAGAATTTAACTAGTTCACTATGATAGATATCAAAAAAAATAGCGTATTTTGATTGGATTGAAATTAACTGAAAGATATAATAATCTAAAAAATTTTTAAATTATTTTATTTATAATATGTATTAATTCTCAAATAAAAAAGAAGTAATTTTTCATGAGTAAAGGATTCAGATTATTAAGAATAGAATACTTATTTTCAGTTCTTGTTCCCTGTTTTTTAAGCGTATATTTAAACGCATATGACATCACCTCTCACATTTGGATATTAGCAGGGTTTGCATTTTATGCTATTACCGGAAATACCCTGAACGATGTTATAGATATGAAAGATCCAGATGAGATAGAAACGCTAGAAAGAGTCCATGGATATAGTCGTAAAGAAATTTTAACAATTTCCTTAGCAAGCTTTTTATTAGGATCTCTTTGTTTTATTAATAGAATTGTCGTGTATCCCCTTTTAGGGCTTTATTTAGTGATTATAGTTATTTTGGTAGTTTTTTATTGTCTGTTCAAATCACTTGTTATCGTTAATCATATAATTTTAGGTATTTCACACATCGTTTTGCCATGGTTTATGATAAAAATTAATGCTGGCGATATAGTCTTAGGTTTTTTCCCTGATCTATCTGTTTTTGAATTATTAATACTACTTTCAGTGGCATCCGTCGGTTATACGGGTCAAATGCTACACGAGTTAATTGATGGAGACTCGTTATCAAATTTATCTCCAAAAGCTTCTCAATTGGTAATTTGGATTGCTTCCTTAATATCACTAGCAATAGCCATAATCTCATTAATTATTACTCAATTCATTATATTTCTGCCAATAGTTTTCTTTCCTTTTGGGATTATGTATATATTCAGGAAACCCCGTAAAGATTTATTAGGTCGAACCTCGCTAAAGGATGTTGGCATTATTTTAGGAAATCTAATACTTGTCTACATTATTATTTTAATTATAGCACCGTAAAAAAAAATAGCTTTTATGATTTTAATAACAATCATACCACTAAAATTTGCTAAAGAAATTGAAATAAAGTAGGTGATTTAAAATATATATTCATATGTCGATTCATTTTCCTAAACAAGGGAAGGAAAGTCTTTTAATAGATTCTATGCATCGCTTTGGTAAAGCGATGGAAGGTAAAGAGGGATTGATAATGGCACAAACATCAAAAGATGAAGATCGTAATCGTTTTATTGGCTTAGCAATATGGGAATCAAAAGAAAGTTGGTTAGCTGCACGACCTGCTATGATAGATGCAGTTAAAGGCGATCCTTTTGATGATTGGGAGCTGAAACCTCCTGAAGTGTTCCATCTGATTAAAGTTTAAATTCATCAAAGTTCTTAATATGATGTAAACACAAATTAACTGAGAAGAATTAATAAAGAATATTTTTTCAGAAATAATTTTTTAACCAACTTACTGTTTCCTTAATAAATTCTTGTAAGTGTTTTTCATTAAAATCGTGAGTTGCCCCCTTAACTTCTACTAGCTTATGATTTTCATCTTGAGGCATCAACCTGAAAGCTTTCTTGGTTAGTTCTAAAGGAACTTTATCGTCCATCGTTCCTTGAACTATAAGAGTTGGGGGATTTAAACTCTTCAAAGCAGGTCTTACTTGAAATTTAGCAATGTCCATCACAAAACTCATATCAATTATTATAGGGCCCCCTTCTCCGGATGTTAGAATTTCAACGGGTCCCTTATCTATATCTTTAAACCAGTCAGATTGGTCTCCTGTTGTGTGAAGCAAGGTAAAGGGAGCCCAAAATACATAAGTAATAATTCCTGGTAAATTTGCTTTTAATACAGTCTGACCACCAAAAGAAAGCCCTAAGACAGCAATTTTTGAATATCCTTGATTTTTAACCCAACTATATACATTTTCTAGATCGCTGGCATTTTTAGTCAAAGTTATCGGTTCTCTTTTATTTTCCCCAGACCCAGAAAAATCAAAAATAAGCACATCATAACCTTCTTTATTTAAAACTTTAGCTGTTTCAGGAAAGCGCCCCCACTCATATTTATCGCCCGTAAATCCATGACACATTATTAAAATGGGTGGTCTGATTGAAGGGTTTTCTTCTAAAGCAAAATAAAAGACACCATGAAGATCACTTCTCTGAGGATTAGGAACTAAAACTCTTTTCTCTCTCATAAGACATTACTCAAAATTTTGGTATGCATGTATGAAGGTAAAAGTAAAATGAATTTAAAATTTTTTTAACTAATTTTATTTTTATTATAATCATATATTATTTGTGGCAGAAAAAATTGTTGATATTAACGGTGTGAGAATTTGTTATCAAGTCCATGGAGATGGATATCCTTTAGTTTTATTGCATGGATTTGGGATGTATAAAGAATTCTGGAAGTGGCATGCTAAGGAACTTTCCAAGGATTTTAAAATAATAACGCTTGATATTCGTGGATGTGGCAATTCAGGCCATCCTATTGAACCTTATTTTATGGAATTATTAGCTGACGATATTAGATTATTATTAGATTATCTAAATATCGAAATAACCCATCTAGGAGGCCATTCGTTTGGTGGAATGATTGCACAGCACTTCGCGTTAAATTACCCGAATCGACTAAATAAATCGATTCTAATGAGTACTTTTGCTAATCTACCCCTCAGTAAGTCCGGATTGGAAATGTATAAAAGGAGTCAACTCTCATTTTATGAAGCAAAAGTCAAAGATCCTTCAAAAGCATTTTGGGATAAAATGAAACAGCGGTTTAGTCGTAATTTCTTTAAGGAAATGAACCAAAATCCAGGTAAGCTATTTCATAATATGTTCTCAGCAAATGATTTAATGAAACTTGAAGAAACAAAAGGTACTTCGAAACCTCAAGATATTCTCAACCAAATCAACGCGATTACACACCACAATACCGTAAGCAGACTTAATGAAATCAAAAATGAAACTTTAATCTTGGCTGCCGAAAAAGACAGAATTGTGCCCAAAATCGCCAGTGAGCTCATTGATGAAAAAATCCCCAATAGCAAATTAATCGTCTTTAAGAGTAGTCACTTTTTTATGTTAGAAGAAGCTCCACACTTTAATTTGGAAGTCCTTAATTTTCTAAGACAATAGTTTTTGGGTTTTTTTTCAAATGGAAAAACCTTAAAATTGATTAAAACTTGTTTTTGTTAATATTTATTTAGGAGATTTATATGGTAGAATCTTTTGCAGAAGTTAATGGTATAAAAATATGTTATGAAATTTATGGGAATGGCTATCCTGTAGTTTTAGTTCATGGATTTGGAGGAACAAAGGAAGGATGGAGGGCTCAGACACCGGATTTATCAAAGGATTTCAAAGTTATAAGGTTTGATAATCGTGGAGCAGGAAGCTCTGATAAACCTAAAGGCAGTTACGAATTGGATGATTTCGTTGAAGATATTAAAGGTTTATTGGATCATTTAAATATTGATAAAGCACACATAATCGGTTGGAGTTTAGGGGGGATGCTGGTTCAAAACTTCGTATTGAAGTATCCGGAAAGAGCAAATAAAGTAGTTTTAATTAATACTAACTACGGCACCCCTGATGAAACTGGTCCAGAAGCTTATAAAAACATGCGCATTGAAAAAGAAAAGCTTAAAAAAGAGGATCCTGTTAAAGCTTTTTGGTCTACCGCGAGAACAGGATATTACATTAAATTTAGAAAACAGATGGAAGCAGAACCCTCTAAGAAGTGGTATGGTTTGTGGTCAGTAGAAGACCTTATTGAGCAAGACTCCAGATTTATTTCTTCAGAGCATGATATTGAATTACAAGGTAATGTAGTGAAAGATCATAATACTGGTGATAGATTAAAAGATATATCAAATCCTGTACTCTTATTGACAGCATCTCATGATAGAATAATTCCAAAATCGTCTATGGAAGAAATGCACGAACGACTGCCTAATAGCATTTTCTACGTCGTTGATAAAGCAGGACATAATAGTCCATTAGAAAAAACTCCAGAAGTAAACCGGGAAATTATAACCTTTTTAAAAGAATAATTTTCTTCTCTTTTTTTAATTGTCCCTAGGATGATTTGTGGAATTATTCGTAGGAACATATTTCTTTTTCTCAATTTTTTGGAAAGACATAATCAGTGCAGGTAAAGCTATCAATGCCACAATTATGCCTAACCAATAAGGTGGAAGCGTTACGATGATAAACGCCCCAGCTAAAGGTCCGATGATTTGAGCAACACTGTCTAATCCAGAAGAGAGTCCATTTATTTTACCTTGTATTTTTGGTGAAACTGTTTGAGTAATTTTACTGTTCATAGGACCCCGAGTTATTGAGGCAGCAAAACTGACAAACATGAATATAATCATAATTACTACCACATTACTAGAAAATCCTATTAAGAAAAAACTTACAAAAAATATTGCCAAACCTACTCGTATTGCATTAGACTCCCCAAGATACTTTATTGCCGGTTTAAACAGCGTAAACCTTATACCGGCTCTAAATATTCCGGAGATCATAAATACGAACGACACATCAAGAACACTCAGTTTGAGAACATTAACGCTAAAAAATGATAGCGAAGACATAATAATTGTGAACGAAATAGTGTGAAAAGCCCAGAGAACTAACATGAAAAGAGCATTTTTATTCTCTGTAACTTTCAGTGTAACTTCAGTTTTTATTTCATGGGTGTGAAGTCTTTTTTCCTTAGGCCATGTTTCTTCCAGCATAGATATAGTTACTACAATTGTTATTATTGTTAAACCGGCTGCGAACAAACCAGGTCCTAAAAGGCCAAAAAAAGTAAAGGAAAATCCACCAATCGCGGGTCCGATCAGAGAAGCTAAAACATGTGCTATACCAACATTAGCCATCTGAATACCTCTATCTTTTGGCGGAACTTTATCACTTATGATAGCCTTGGCTATTGGAAAATTTCCTCCAAACATCCCGTCAATCATACGCGCTATAACTAACATCCATAATGTGTATGAAAAAGCAGTTAGTACAAAAGCAAAAAGCGTTCCAAATTGGGAAATCAGCAGTAGCGGTTTTCTTCCATACTTATCGCTGAGTTTTGATAAAATGGGACCAAATACAAAACCAAACATCGCATTTACAGAAAATATCAATCCGATTACAATAGCGTTAGTTTCGAATAGGTCGCTAAAAAATCCTACCAACGGGAATAGAATCGTGAAACCCAAGACATCTATGAATACAGCAATCCATAATGGTGCCAGCATTCGATATTTGAACAGTTTTCTGTTGTTGTTTTCAGTCATAACTCAAAATCACATTTTACCTTTCAAGCAGAATAAGGTAAAAATATACTAATATTCCCTAAACTTAACGAATAAAATAGATAATACCTATTAAACTATACTAAAAAACAGTAAGAGCATTACTTCTTCTGTAACATATCTTCTAATCCAATAATTTTATAAGGAGATACCAGATGATTTATGTAGAAAAAAAAAACTTAGAGTTTTATTGATCAAACTTACTAAGAGATTGTAATTACATAATTCAATAGAGTTATCTTATTTTTAAATTAAAAAAATGAAACGTAATTAATGATGGCTGGAACTTACGAGAACTTCATGATCTTTGGATTAGAAAGTACCGGTGAAAAAGTAAAATTAGATGTATCGGAAGACGAATTTTGCGCCAATAACGGTCAAAATGTTCTAGATCCTCACCAAGTATTAGTGATTGTTAAGGAGGATTTAAGGAGAATTTACATCTGGAAAGGCGTAAATTCACACGTTAGAAAAAAATTTATTGCCTCTCACATCGCTGCGGAATTACAAAGCGATTTAGTTGTTAACGGACATTTTCATCGATGTAAGATTATATCCGTAGATCAAGGAGATGAACCTCTCGAATTTATGAGAGCTTTTAGTTTGAAAGCAACTATAGTTCCTGAAGTCTTAGAAAGGGACTCTGTAGAGTTCAAACAATTGCACGCGTCTTCTCTCAAAGGTTCTGCAGAAACTAACGATAAAAAGGTCTACGGATGGAAAGGACCACCTCCTAAACGGACGGGTAAAGGTAAGTCCCATGTAATTGCAAGAAAGGTAGACAGGGACATTGAACTTAAACCTAAACAATCAACAAAACCTCCTAAGTTAGACAATAAAAATGTGATTAAGAAAATCGTGACTAATAAAGTTCCCGCCAATTTTAAAAGGCAAAATTTGATTTTAGGGAATTTTCAGATTTTTGGAAATGCGATTAAAAAAGCTAAAATATTCGGCGAAGAAGTAGAAGAAGTCGAATGGGAACCAGTGAACTCGCTACCAGTAGGAATAATTGAACTAACTGATCGCACTCTAAGAATTTATGTCGATGAGACCTCTAAGACTATTGAAGGAATAGAAATTCTCCAAAAACTCGAAGCGCCTAAAGTTGTAGAACAGATGGTTGAAAAGGGAGAAGAGGTAGACTATAAAACTTGGACCGTTAAACAGCTAAGAATTTATTGTCAAGAGAACAATATAAAAGTGCCCGTACCTTACAGAAAAGCACAAATTATAAGCCTCATTAAAAAAGGTCCCTCCCAAGAATCTATTAAACCAGATTCAAATTATAAGACTTGGACAGTAAAGCAACTGAAAGAATATTGTAAAAAAAACGATATCAAAGTGCTTTCTACATATAGAAAAGCAGACATACTAAAATTTGTGGAAGAACATCAAAAATAGAAAGAACTGATAAATAAAAAAATAGAATTTTTTACCTAATCCTGTGAAGCATAGAATATCTCGAAACTATCTTCTAATTGATCAATGTATAACTTTCTTTTACCGGGTATAACTTTTTTTGTAAGTAATTTTGCCTTACTGTAGCAGGTGGATGCTTCTTCGCGCATTCCTAAGTGCTTATAGGACTTGGCTAATTTTAGAAAGGTATGAAATGCGAACCAGCCTCTTGGGTTAGCTTCTAAAGCTTGAGTAAATTTCTCGATTGCTTTTTCATACTTTTGAGAGTTCATTAATACTTCACCATATGTATCATAAAGGTTTGCGTCGGAAGGATCGAGTTTGATTGCTTTTTCAATTGCATCAACTGCTTCACTATATCTTCCAATTTTACTCAATGAGATGGATTTATTGTTTAACAAGCCAGATGAGTCCGGATATAATTCTAAGGCTATGTCAAGAGTCTTCACCACTTCTAAATCCTTACCCATCGTGGAATAAGTAAAACTTTTAATTTTGTACAGCGATTTACGCTCATTTGGATATGATTTCATCA
>JAGXNZ010000214.1 GCA_019894655.1 Promethearchaeota archaeon
AATTTCTACCTAATAATGCTCTAATTCAAGCTGATAATGTACAAACAGCGAAATTGATTGTAAAAATTGAAGCTAATCGTAAAAATTTAATTTCTACATTTATGCCAAAGCCATTTCCATTAGTAGCGGGAAGCGGTTTACATATACATCAATATTTAGAAAAAGATCAGAAGAATGTTTTTGCTGATGCTGATGCAGGTATAAGCGACACTCTTCGTTATTACATTGGTGGGATTCAAAGACATGCCGATCCTATATCAGCGATTTTGAATCCTATCACAAATTCATATAAAAGGCTTATTCCTAATCACGAAGCACCAGTTTATATATCCTGGGGTATGGGTAATAGAACAGCTTTAATTCGCGTACCTGGATACGAAAAATCTGCTAGAATTGAATATCGCGCTGGTGATGCGACAATGAATATATATCTAGGAACAGCTATTTTACTCGCAGCTGGTTTAGATGGAATAAAAAATAAAATTGAACCAAACACACCGGTCACAGAAAATATTGATAATTTATCTAAGGAAAAACGTCAAACTTTAGGAATTAAAAAATTACCCCAAAACCTGTCTAAAGCCTTAGAATTTTTCAAAAACAGTAAATTTATCCTTAAAAATCTTGGAAAACAATTAGTAGATATTTTTGTGGATATTAAAAATAAAGAAATTGAAGAATACCAGGTTGCTAAAAATGAAGGAAAAGAAGCGGAATGGGAACTAAATAGATACTTATTACTGTAAAATAAATTATTTGTAACTCGCGTAATTTTCGTCTAAGTTTTTCCTAAGGTTCTGTGAAAGATTGAATCTTTTAGCATAAAACTCAAAGATAATATTGTCTATTGATTTCTGTTCCTCTGTATAATCGTAGGACAAATCTTTCTTCTTATTTTCTATTATTTTTTTAACCAACAAATTTACATCATCGTGCGTTCCTTTATCAGGTTTAATAAAAGGTAACGAGTGTATTCCAGTTAGTTGAATGCTACTAGTATTGTTAATTATACCTTTAGATAAGTAGTTGTATAACGAACTATTCAATAATCCTAAGAAATATTCAATTGAGATTGAACTATCCTTAACGATAAATCCCATTGCTTTATTAGAATCCCAATAACAACCCTCAGGCATATAACGCGCGGCTAATCTCGAACTAACACCACTTATTACAATTCCTTCCTCTCCAAAAGGGACAGATTTAGGAATATCGTAAATTAGGATCGACTCATGTTCCCAATCTAGAGCCTCCATAACAGGTCTATAATACTGTTCCCCTCCACCTCTTTTTAAATAAGGTTTCCATCTTCCTGATTCCAGCTCGATTCTAGAAATGACTTTAGATTTATCGCTTTTATTCTTATTTCTGCTATTTTCTCTAAAAATGTTCGCTAATTCAGTGTCTTCAATCGCAGCAATGAATTTCTTATTGTCATGAGTGTGCATTCCGATATAACCCTTAATAAAAAGTTCTAGCTTAGGTGCGTTTTCAAACAAATCTAATATTTGGTCTTCAGCGTCTACGAAAAATATTTTAAATGGGAGCGATTTATACCTTTTCTGTTTGATTTCGGTTATTATTGGAGGTTTCCAATATTGGTCTTCACTTTTAATACGCGGGATAATTTTCATAATGTTATTTTCCCGAACTTGCTCGTTCTCATCTTTGGAAAACTTAGTAAGAATAAGAATTACGGGATAGGTGCTTACGTTTTGTTTATCAAACAAATTAATTGGTGCAAGTAAAATTTCATTTATAACGCAATTGTTAAGAATAAAATTTCGTAATTTAGAATGTGTGTTTAGCGTTAAAAACGAATCGCTCGTAATAAAGCCTAATTTTCCACCCTCTTTTAACCGCCAAATACTGTTCACTATAAACATTGAATATGTTTCGTGAGCGTTAATCTTTCCATAAATTTTTTTCAGTTTAGTTCTGTTTTTCCTAACATAACTACTTGCTTTATTTAAGTATGGGGGATTTCCAACAATAAAATCATACTCGCCATAACATTCTGAATTAAACGAGAGTAAATTATCTATAACCTTGAAATTTACACCTAAATCTTCAATGGTAGCTTTATAATCCGAATTTATATCGTGACAAAAGATCTGGGATTTATCAAAACCGGATTTTAATAAAGATTTAACAAAAATTCCAGGGCCTACACAGGGATCTAATACTTTTTGATTACCTCTATTATTACCTAATTTGGACACGATATAATCTGCGGTTTTAGGGGGTGTTAAGACAACTCCTAGCTCCTTTTCATTCAAATCTGCAATAGTTAAATGTATTTATAATTAATCTTTATTTTTAATTTGGTCATCAAAAACTATTAAGTTTTCGACGATAGTTTCGCATAATCTTTTTAATAAAGAACTGTCTACTTTATCTACGGTATCGTGAATTGAATGAACGTACTCATATATTTCCAAATCACCAAATCCAATACCCTGAAAATTCTTTTTTTTTAAATAGTAGCCGTCAGTGTGGGAACCAAAAGGAATTTTCTTCGTATTTCTTTTAATTTCTAAACCCTTGTTATTCTTAACAAACATACTAAAAATAGTTTTAATTTGATCCGACATCTTCTTACTTGGAAAGAGGTATGCATTTTTGGCGATCGCGTCAAAATTAAAAATTATGGTTTCTTCTTTATTGAGGTGTCTTATTCTTTGAAAAAAATTCCTAATTCCCATAGTTCCACATTCTTCTACTCCTGTAAACACGAACCATAAATTAAAATGCTTTAATCTAGAATCAGGCTTTGAAAAATAAGATAGTATTTCAAATACGCATGCAATGCCTGATGCGTTATCAATAGCTCCATTAGACACATTATTTGTTGTATTTAATAGAAATAATATTGTAGCACCTAAGTTAATGGCTATGGGGACGATTCCTATTACGTAAAACAATAAGGAAAACAGAGAAAAAATATATTTCTTAAATATAACGATAAATAAGATTATTACTCCTGAAAATACCCATGTTCTTATAATTCTTATACGATAAAGTATAGAAAATCTCTGCCCTTTTGAATCAAGATGGCAGATAAAAAAGATATTTTTCTTATTGTCCATTTTATCGTTAGTACTAATATCCGACTGATTTTTTTTCGGTTTGGAGCCAACTTTAACATAAAGGTTACTAGAATTTAATATTTTTGGCAATCTTATTGATTCTGGTTTCCTCGCAAGTACAAATAATAAACCCAATATTACACCAATAATCGTTAAAAATATGGGTATAATGAATGTTATAAAATTTAGATAGAAAAGAAAAAGAACAATGAATCCTAACAAAAACGCTAATTTTGGATACATTCTACTAAAAAACGTACTAAATACAAAATCTTGGATTAACGGTTTAAGACTCAATTCTTCAACTCTTTGAGTTGCCAACTTCAGTGCTTTTTTTTCTCCCTCCGTTCCCGATAATCTGGGAAAGGAGAATTTTATTAAATTTTCTTTTATACGATTTTCTTCAATCATTTTAATCAGAATAATTAATTCTAATCTAAATAAGCTCCGTGTTTTGCAGAACTTACTAGTTTTCTATAAATCTTTAAATATCCCTTTTCAATCTCAAAAGGAGGTTTTTTCCAATTTTTTAATCTTTTTTTAATCTCTTCTTCAGATACTAGAAGGTTCAGTTGACGATTTTCCAAATCTATTTCAATTTCGTCTCCATCTTGGACAATTGAAATTGGGCCACCCTCAAACGCTTCGGGACACACATGGCCGATACACGGTCCTCTAGTAGCACCTGAATACCTTCCATCAGTGATCATGGCGACCGATTCATCTAATCCCATACCGATAAGAATTGCAGCTGGTATTGATAACTCCCTCATCCCAGGTCCACCTTTAGGTCCCTCGTTTCTAATAACTACCACATCTCCCTTTTTTATTTTATCGTTCATTAAAGAATTTGTTACTTCCTCTTCTGATTCAAATACTTTTGCAAAACCCTTGTGGTATTTCATAGTATCGCTGACTGCACTTTGTTTTATTACCGCTCCTTCAGGTGCTAAATTCCCTTTTAGCACTACAATTCCTCCTTCAGTTGAAATTGGATCGTCTATATCTCGTATAATATGGTATTCGTTGATCATGACTTTTTCGAGGTACTCTTTTAGAGGTTCTCCTAAAACATTTACGGTCGACAAGTCTAGTTTCTTTGCTAATTTCTTCATAAGGACTTTAACTCCTCCTGCTTCGTGAAATTCTGTTATGGTGTATTCAGATGAAGGTTTAAATTTCGCCAGTAATGGGACGGATTTACTTAACTCATCGAAATCAAAGTGGTTTAAAGAACCACCTATTTCATGTGATAACGCGCACATGTGAAGAATCATATTTGTTGAGCCCCCAAAAGAAAGGGCGACTTTACAGGCATTTATTATTGATTGATTAGTTATTAATTCTAAAGCAGTTATTTTTTTTTTGACAAGATTTACTATTGCCTTTCCTGTTTCTCTACTCAATTCTTGCCGCTTAGTCCCAATAGCACTTAGAGTCGCACAATCCGGTAAAGAAAGTCCTAACGCTTCAACAATGCACGCCATCGTGTTTGCGGTCCCCATCATATTACAAGCTCCCGCAGAACAACAAGTTTCTGACTCAATAAGGTGTAATTCTTCTGAAGTTATTTTTTTTGATTTATATTGACCAATTGCTTCTTTTATATCGGATGTGACGTAGGTCCTCCCTTTTAATGATCCAGTTGTAAAAATTTTAGGTTCCATTATACCCCCAGTTAGAAAAATAGTAGGAATATCACACCTAACAGCTGCTAAAAGCATGCCTGGAATAATTTTATCACAAGAACTGATCATGACCATTCCATCAAACTCATAGGCTTTAATTGTGCTTTCAATCGAAGAAGCAATGATTTCTCGCGTAGGTAAAACATATTTAGAATTATTGCCTGAATTAGCAATTCCATCGCATACAGCTATCGTATTGAACTCCATAGGCGTTCCTCCCGCTTCTCTCACGCCCGCTTTTACAAAAATGCTTAACTTTTGTAAATGAATGTGTCCTGGGGTAATTTCATTCCAAGAATTGACAATTGCAATGCGATGTTTTGCTAAATCTTCGTAACTATATCCACAACCTCGAAATAAAGCTCTGGAATAAGATTTTAGAGGATCTAAATCATCTTTCTCATCAGGCATAATTATTTCTTCTCAAGTTATTTAATTATTCTAAATTAATTTTACCTTCTAAATATTATCCGAATATAATCTTAGAAATGGAGTCATATATATTGAATTAAATCTTTTACTTATTGTAATGCTTAAAGTGGGAATAATTGGCACTGGGGTTATTTTTGACCTCAATGTGTTAGGGTATTTAGGTAATAAGGACGCGAAGATTACTTGTTTATGCAATAGAACCATAGAAAAAGCAAAAAATAAAATCGATTTGTTCAAATTGGATAAGGAAATCCATATATATTCCGACTACAAAGAAATGTTAGATAACGAACAATTAGATTTAATAGAGATTTTACTACCACATCATCTCCACGCAGATGCTACTATTTATGCCGCTAAAAAAGGAATTAAGGCGATATCGGTACAAAAGCCTATGGCTTTAAATCTTGAACAGGCAGACGAAATGATTGAGGAGTGCAATAAATCTCACTCAATATTATCAATTTATGAAAATTTCATGTTTGCTCCTCATATATTAAGAGCTAAAGAGCTTCTTGATGCAGATTATATTGGTGATCCATCTTCAATTCGAATTAAAACTGCTATGGGAGCTACAGGAGGTTGGAACGTTCCAGAAAGTGCTAATAAATGGAGAAAGTATCCAAATATGGTTGGAGGTGCCGAAAAAGGCTCGCTGGTTTTATTAGATAACGGTTGGCACGCTTTTGCTTTAGCACCTTGGATTTTTGGAGAAGAAATCGAAAAAGTATTTGCTTGGACAGGTAATTATAAAGGTTTAGATGCGCCCGCTTACGTGATGTTCAAATATAAACAAAGTAGAGAACACGTTGTTCCTCAATATGGAAATATGGAGTTTTCTCTGATGCCAGAAATGCAAATTCCCTCTAAATATTACCCTACAGACGAATTTATTGAAATAGTTGCAAGTAGAGGGATAATGAAAATTAACCAGGGGACGAGTATAGGTAATAAGATGTCAGATTCGAATATTTTTACTCCTATCGTCATAATTCGAGACGGAAAAGTGGAAACCTTCGAAAATTTTGATAAAGACTGGAAAGATAGTTTTATAAAAGCTACGAAACATGTTATCGATGTTGCTAAAGGCAAGAAAGAACCCATCCTATCTGGCGAAGAAGCGAGAAAGGTACTAAAATTCAATTTAGCTGCTATAAAATCCGCTCAAATAAGCAAAGAGGTTATACTTGACAATTATTAACAAAATTAAAAGGTTAAAGATTAGTAATCGTATTGATATGTAAATGTTTTTTTCTCTAATCCCTTCTTAATGCCCTCTTTCAAATCTTTACGAGATCTTTTATAGTACTTGAACAATCCACTTCCATCTAAATCTTTTGGCGTTTCTACGATACAGGATCGATTTTTCTCGTTTCTCGAGGTAACCTCGTTCCAACTAACTTCTTCCTTTCTTTGTTGAGAGATATGAGGCATTTTAGCAAAAATGCACAAATTTCTCCCTTGTTCTCCAGTATATATGGGATCTATACCTTCTTTAATAGCGTTAATAAAGTGTTCAGTCGAATTTATAAAAGAGTAGCGCCAGTCGCGAGGTAAATCTTCACCGTACACTCTGACATTTCCATCTTTGTAAACTACAATGGGAGGAAATTCTGGCGTTTTAGACACAAAATTACCCCCTGAGGTACATTGGTTAATCCACATCATCCCTTTCGTTCCAGAAATTTCGATGTATTCGTCGCAATCGTAGTAATTACTTGGATAATAAAGATTAGGAGCAAGAGTAAATTGCATCGATCCAAACTTTGGAGGCTCGTCGTCGTTTTTGTTCGGATATTTCCAGAAAATTATACTTGGCATATCATAGGTGGTCGTAAAATAATCTATCCAACTATATACTTTTTCAACTCTATCTTGTCCCATTAACCATAAAGCCATAGAAAATTTGTGAATTCCATCGTCATATATCCAATGACCGCCACCACACGTATCTACTTTTAGACGCCAGTCATGTGATTTAAGATCAA
>JAGXNZ010000215.1 GCA_019894655.1 Promethearchaeota archaeon
CTTGCTAAGGAGGGAATACGATTTACGAATTATTTTTGTACAGCACCACAATGTTCACCAAGTCGAGGAAGTATTCAAACATCTTTATACCCTCACCAAAATGGTTTAATGGGGCTCGTTAATCGGGGTTGGACTTTACCGCCTGATAATAAAACAATGCCAAAGTATTTTGGAGAAAATGGATACACAACCCATCTACTTGGCTTACAACACGAAAGCACAGATGTCAACACATTAGGATATGATACTGTTAGCAAAAGGATGAAAGAATATAAATACGATACTAAAAAAATGCTGAGCGAATACGAAAAATTCTTTGGAGAACATAAAGACGATGAAGAGCCATTTTTTGTAAATTTAGGCGTATTTGAGATACATCGTCCCTTTATAATATGGAGTGAACAAGTGAACCCTGCATTGGTTAAAATTCCTCCTTTCTTGCCCGAAACTGACAAAATTCGAGAAGATTTAAGTTTATTTTATGGAATTATCAACCCTGTAGACGAAGTCATAGGCAAAATTATTGAAATTTTAGAAAAGACTGGCTTAAAAGAAAATACGCTTTTTATTTACACTACAGATCATGGGAGTCCTTTCCCAAGAGCGAAATGTACGCTATATGATCCGGGAATAAAAACGCTACTCATAATGAACTGTCCTAATCACAATCTCTTTAAAGGTGGAAAAGTCCTCGACCAATTGATAAGCAATATCGATCTTATGCCTACTTTGCTAGATTTTATTGGAGCAAAAATACCAGAAAATATTGAGGGGAAAAGTTTTCTACCTATTCTAAACGACACTACAATCCCTTTTAGAAGCGAAATATTTACTGAGAAAAATTTTCACGAGATATACGATCCCCTAAGGAGCGTCAGAACTAGAGAGTTTAAACATATTCGCAATTTTGAGCCAAGCGAATGTCTGTATTAAATACCATTAGATATTGAGAGAGGTTTATCTGGCCAAGAACTAATAGAAAAAATAAGGATTAAAAGAGCCGAAGAAGAACTATACGATTTAAAAAAAGATCCAGACGAGTATAATAATCTTGCAAATGATCCTGATTCTAAAGCTGTTTTAATTGAATTAAGACAAAAATTAATTAATTGGATGGGAAACACTAATGATCCATTATTAAAAGGAAAAATTAAAGATGGACGACTAATTTCCAGCAAATTATAAAATGAAAAAAAAGATGGTAATAATTTTAATTTTTATTTTAGTAAAAATTCCTAATCTGGTTTCTTTTCAAAAAAATCTTTGAACGGTAGCGTAAGAAAATCTCCGACAATAAAAAGTATGAAAACTAGCAATGAAAAAATCGTATCAAAACGAGCTCCATCAACTACTACATTAGGTAAAAAGACTGCAAATATCCAAATTAACTTATAAATAAACTGAAATAGAAGTATAGGCATATATTTGATGGGATCACGCAATCCCAAAATTGCTAATAATCCAAATGTAGTCCATACAGCTGCTGCAAACCCATAAAAATATAAATCTTGAGCTGATTGTGACAAAAGTGCTATCACAAAACTTGGCGCAATAAGCATCATTATTCCAAAGCCTCCTGCGATAACAATAGTTAGGATATACATTATTTTTAACTTTAATTTAAGATCAATATTATCTAACATGTTCCTCTTTCACTTTTGTGTAATTTTCTTTAGAATTGGATTAATTAAGATTTTGTCTTTTTTGTATATAAACTTTCTTAAAAAATTGATAGTAAAATTCTTGTTAAATAATATGTAAATATGCATTTAGATAATATAGACATATATCAAATCGATCGTAAAAGAAACGTTTCACGAAGTGAAAAAAACTGACTGAAAAATTATACTGGAAAACTCCTTACGAAACATCGTTTAAAGCAAAAGTTATTGGTGTGAAAGGAGGAGGAGTAATCTTAGACAGAACTCTCTTTTATCCTCAAGGTGGTGGACAGGTAAGCGATAAAGGAAAGTTAGATAAAGAAGGGTTGATCCTGAAAGTTGAAACGGTCTTTAAAGAGGGAAATGATATCATACATCAAATTTCCTCTAGTGTCGAAAGTAAAATAAAAATAGGGGATACTGTCACTGGAGAGATCGACTGGAATTATAGATACGGCTTGATGCGAGCACATTCGTCACAACACATTTTATCAGCTCTTATTAAAAATAATTTTGACATTGATACTGCACACGCAACCATTTCTTTTGAGGATATTTCTCTCCAGATAGCTCGAGATATTAGCGATAATCAATTTAAAGAGATTTTAAGTGAATTTGTAAAAATATGCACTATTGAAAACCACGAATTTCTCACCAACCTTATTTCCAGAGACGAAATTAAAAGTCTTAAAGACAAGGTTAGGGGGAAAGTTCCAAATGAAGGAAAAGTTAGATTAGTGGAGCTAAAAAAGTATGATTTAATATGCTGTGGTGGGACACACGTTAAGAACTCCACCGAAATCGGACCAGTCTTCATCTATGAGTTTAGTAAAGGAAAGAACTTCAAATACAAAGTGGGATTAAGCGCACTAAATCAATTCACCTCTGATAATATAGATGCTTTGAATTACTCTCGAACTTTAAACATACCGGCTACAAAATTGATTCGAAATTTTCAGAAACAGATAGAAAAAAAATCAGTTCTCCAACAAAATTACATTAATTTAGCTACGGCAGCATTAAAGTTGGTCTCGCAACATCCAAATACAGAAGTAAATAATGTAAAAGTCGGCTTAATAGCGATTGATTTAGATTATAAATTAATTCAAAAACAATTTAAAGAATTTCCTGAAGAGTATTTGCTAATCATTAAAGAGGAAACCAATAAAATTCACCTTCTGTCAAATACCGACAAAGCCCAAGCAAATAAGATTTTAGAACCCTTCTTGAAAAAATACGGTGGGAAAGGAGGAGGTAGCCCTTATTCTGCGCAAGGAACATTAAAAGATGATCCAGTAGATATTTTATCTGAATTAAGTTTCTAAGAGTTTCATGGCTTTATCAATGGACAAATCCTTTAACTCACTAGCTTTTTTATAATGGTCTCCGCAAAACCATTCTGCATAGGGAGGATGTCCAACCATTCCCTTTTCTTCCATCCTTTTATCCCATTTTTTATCAGAAGGTCTTTTTTTAAAATATATTAATCCTCCTTCACCGAGATAATCTAATCTTTTATCGCAAATACAACAAACTGGAGGTTTCATCTTAATTAGAAACTTTTTAACTTATCACTATTCTCTCAACTAAATCCGATTATATCAAATTTGTATCAGATTTATTTGAGAAAAGCCATTATTGATATTAAATTTATTATAAAATTATGGACAAGTGAATAATATAAATGGATATTGAAAAATTCCTTGATGATATTTTAGGTGTAGTAAATGGGCAAAAAGCATGGGATTGGGTAGCTAAAATATCCCAGTATAATCGAGTTCAAGCATCTAATGGATATCACGATAGTCTTGAGACAATTAAGGAAGAGTTATTGACTTTAGGATTTGAAGATATTGAACATTTTAAATCTCCTGCTGATGGGGAAACTATTACATGGGGCTATCAAGCACCGTATCAATGGGAGATCGAAACTGGGGAATTATGGGTTGTAGAACCTGAAAAGACTAAACTGTGTGATTTCAACGACATCCCAACATCAATTATTACTCATTCAAAATCGTGTAACGATACCACAGAAATAGTAGATATTGGGGTAGGTGATAAAAAGGAAGATTACAACAGAGATGATATAAAAGGTAAAATCGCATTAATGTCATGTTTAATCTTTAAGTGTCGGCAATACATCGAGGAAAGTGGGGTTATAGGAGTTATTTATTATCCTGATTTGAACAGAACGAGAGATAATTTCGATCGTCGGATTTATAATGGATTTTTTACTAATAAGGAAAGAATGAATAATGCTAAATTTGGTTTTAGTATTTCTTATAATCAAGCGATGCATTTGAAGGATTTGTTGAAAAAGGGACCTGTAAAAGTAAATGCTACCATTAAATCCGAATTTATAAAAGGTAACTTAGAAGTACTCACTACTTCTATTAAAGGAACGGAATTCCCCGATCAAGAAATTGTTATTATTGCCCATCTGTGTCATCCACTCCCAAGTGCAAACGATAATGCTAGCGGTGCTGCGGGTCTACTTGAGCTAGCACGAGCTCATAAACACATGATAGATACAGAAATTTTAGAATGGCCTAAACGAACATTAAGATTTGTATGGGTTCCAGAGTTTAATGGAACTGTCCCGTGGATGAAATATCACGAAGCTAAGATGAGAAATGTATTAGCATCTATCAATTTAGATATGATTGGAGAACATCCATTAAAAATAGGTTACCCGTTAGAAGTTAATCTTGCTCCTCGTTCTACACCATCGATTATTAACGATATTACATCCTTCTTCGTTAAAAAAATAGCGGATCACCCTAAGGGAATAGCCTTCAATGGGACTAAGATTCCAATGTCTTATCGACTTAGGAGCTTCGATGGAGGTAGCGATCACGTCCTCTTTATAGATTCCTATTTTGGAATTCCCTCGCTCATGTTTGGTCACGAGGACCTACACTATCATTCTTCCATGGATACCGTAGAATACTGTGATTCAACCGAATTAAAACGAGTAATCGCGATGGCTCTAAGTATCTCCTATATCTTTTCAAACATTGAAATTGGACTCATTAAGAAGTTTTGGCCTCTAGTTCATCAAGGGTTATTTAAAAGAATTGGAAATTCGGTTAAACTTCTGGAAGAATTATCTCTGTCTATTATCCCTTCTGAAACTCCTCGCGAAAAAGAACATCAAAAAGACTTATTCTTGTTGGGTAGAGAAATATTAAAATCGAGTCTACAATATGAGCTTGAATCTTTAGAATGGATAAAATTAATTGACACTTCCTCAGAGATCCTCTTACTAATAGAGTCGACGAAAGATGAGTTGAATAAAATCCTCGAATATCAGAAATTAAAGTGGAATGAAAAGTTCAATTTTGATGAAAAGGATATAAAAAGCCTTAAATTAAAATACGGTGATATTTACGAACCTAACTACCAAGGACCATTTACTGTCAGAGATCTTTTTAATTTAGTTAAGATACCAATTTTTAAAGAATTTATGGAAGAATTGAAGTACGAATTTTTAGGACCAATTAACGAATTAATTAATCTGTTAGGGAAAGGTTACGATATATTAAGAATAACTGCTTATTTATCCTTGGAATACGAGACAGTAATTGAAGCGAATAAGATATTGAACCTGGTTAATCATCTCGAAAGCGAGAAATATATAAGAAAAAAGTAAAATATTTTTTTTCGATTAATGTAAATCGATATAATCCTGATTTACTTTTATCATTTCTTCAAACATTTCTTCGGCTTTTGATGCGTTAACTATTGTTGGGTCTAGAAGTAATGCTTGGAATGCGATATCTTTTGATTTTTTAAGAATTGCTTCTACAACTAAGTCTTGAACTGAAGCTTGATTGCGTAATAATGCTGCTAGTCCTTTTGGATAATCTCCAAGCTTGATTGCCTTTAATCCGCTCTTAGTGACAATTGCGGGACATTCTACTACTAAATCTCTAGGTAAATTTGTAATAACATCTTCATTAGGCAAATTTACTGAAACTTCCTCGTGATTAGAATTAGTTAATTTGCCCTCAATGATCGGTATTGCTCTTTCATAATCATGTTTTACAAGACGGGAACCCTTTCCTCTTTCTAGTAACTTTTGGATTTTTTTTCCAGTTGACAATGTGATGATTTTATAACCGTTATAAAACGCTCTTATGCCCTCGATGTTTGCTTTATCCCAAGCCCATGAAATATACTCACCATAATGAGAATCTTGAGTATACGGAATATAGCTAAACTTTTCAAGAATATACTTAATTAAATCAACATCGTTAATAGAGCCTTTTAAATTGCTGAGATACTCTGGAGCCCATTTTCTTAGATCAGGATACGCATCTCTATTCTTATCGATATACCGTATTGATAAAAGAACACCAAAATGATTTAATCCTCCAGCTCTCATCTCGAGATTAGAAAGTGGAGTGCCAAGTATCCGACTATAATGATGTATGAATCCCGGAAATTCGTGACATAAACCTACAAAATTTAATGAAGGATATTTTCGTTTAATAGCTAAACAAATTCTACTCATAGGATTTGAATAATTAATAACAAAAGCGTCGGGGCAAATTTTACTAATATCTTCACAAATATCAAGAATCGGAGGAATCACGCGTAAAGAATGAAATAATCCCCCTGGACCGCCATTTTCACCATAAACTTGTAAATTGCCATATTTACGAGGGATTTCGTAATCTAATTCCCATAATTTAAATCTTGGAGCGACTTCTATAGAATTTATGATAAAAGTAGCATTTTTCAAAGCCTTTTTCCTGTCAATTGTGGACTCTAGTTCAAAATCTAGATCTTTCTGTTCAATTGCATCTTTGCAAGATTGGGTCACTAAATCTAGATTAGATTGATTAATGTCATGCAAACTTACTATAGAGCCTTGTAAAATTTCGCTATTGATTATACTCCCAACTGAACCCAATCCAAATTGTAGAGAACCCGCTCCAATTAAAACAATTTTCTCCTTTTTTGTCAAATTTTCGATCTTTAATTGGCTAATTAAGTTAAATATTATATTTAATTAGAAGGTAAAAAGCTTATGAATTTTTCAATAAATTGTATAGCGACCTTACAGCAAAATCTTCTTTTTTTACTTTCAAATAAGCAGGTTCCGCCGAGGATATTAAACCTAAATTTTTCAGCGAAATATTTCTCACTTCACCTGGTGCTAAGGAAAAGAAATTATCCGATGCTATAAAATCAAATTTATCAGAATCTATGTGAACATATAAAGCAATATTCTTTGTTGCTATTTTGAGTTCATATTCTTTTTCATTAGATTCTTCGCAAAAATATTCGTTGAGTTCCCACGATATATCAGGAGCCTTTAACGGAAATTTCTTTGGAGCTGAAAACAATCTAAATCCATGAAACTCCTGTTCACCTTCAAGATTGTTAAACTTCAATGTAAAAAAGATAATGTAATCCGTTATATTATCGTTGATTCTAATAAAATCAGATACATCAATTTTATCTAATTTTTTTGATGAACAAGGAAGAATGGTTAACTCATATTGGCCTTTTTTTGCTACTGTTCCGTCTGACTTTAGCACTTTCCATTCAAACTGAAATTCTTGAGTTGTTCGAAGATCGTTTGATATCCAAAACTCTATAGATTTCTTATCTTCTATTACGCTAGGAAAAAGAGGTTGATAAAATCTCTTAGCATAATAATGCAACGCTTTCCAACGACTGTAATAATCCAAAGAAGACCAACTAGCCACAGGCCAACAATCGTTTAATTGCCAATAAAGAGCACCCATGCAATGATTTTGATTTCGATTTCGGCGCCAATGTTCAACTCCATATTCAATGGCTTCTGCTTGTGTTATTTGTGATAAAATAACTTGATTTTCAAACTCATGAGGAATTTCAAATCGTTTTTTCATATAACTTAATATTTTTTTATTCCCGGCAGAATTCTTTTGATGGTTTTCCATGA
>JAGXNZ010000216.1 GCA_019894655.1 Promethearchaeota archaeon
GGTACTTTCAATCCATTTTTCGCAAGTAAATCCGTTGCATTTACGGAAGATCCGCCTCCAGGGGTGATTATCCCTACATTTCTACCCTTGGGTAACAATTGTGGTGCTAACAATTCAAATGTTTTAATAGCATTCCAAAACTCTGTGTCATCACGTACTATCACCGCTCCAACTTGCTTAGCAAGTACGTTCCATAATTTAATTTCGCTTGTCATGGCACCCGTGTGAGAAAATGCTGCACGTGAGCCATCTTTAGTGTAACCCCCCTTCCAAATTATTACTGGTTTACTATTAGTGGTTTCTTTCAATTCTAAATAAAAATCGTTCCCGTTTCCAGATCCAAATGACTCAAGATAAGCCGCAATGAGCTTCGTTTTATTATCTTTGTGGTAAAATTGTAAAAAATCAATAGCGTTTAAATCAACTTGATTTCCAAAACTTACACCATAACGATATCTAAAATCACGTTTAACTCCAATATCCAATAGTTGAGTAAGATGCCCTCCAGATTGAGACATGAAGGATATTCCTCCAGGAATCCCTTTATAGAATGTAAACGAGAAAGCCATCCCAGTCTCGCCATTAAATGGTCCTAAACAATTTGGACCTATAACTCGTGTATTGGAATCCTTGATGATCTTTTTTATTTGACTCTCTAATATAAACCCCTCTTCATCTCCAGTTTCAGAAAATCCAGATGAAAAAATAATTACCCACGGTATTTTTTTCTCTACACATTCAATTAGTACGCTTGGGATGATCTTGGGTTTAACAGATATATAAGCGGTATCAATTGGGAATGGAATATCTAATACAGAGGCATAACATTTCCAATCCATTATTTTTTCATATCTTGGGTTTACTGGATAAAAAGTTGATGCCCATTGAGATTCCTTAAATGCTGTTAGATATAACATCGATCCGAAAGCACTCTTCTCTGAAGCTCCAATGAATGCGATATGTTCGGGATGAAAAAGACTCTGATCGATTTTGATCAATTGATGTTGATTTTCCATTATTTGATAAAATAATTAAAATGTTATATTTGTTGTGAAAAATGGTTCTAATCTTACTTCATTATAAAAAAATGATAATGGCAAAAATAAGATTCTATATTTCATAGGTAGTTTTTATAGTTCTCTTTAAATTCATTCTTAGAATGGAAAAAAAAATCCAGAACAATTTGGATTTCGCCCTCTTTATCTCATTTTGAATAATATCTCATGGATTTTATTTTCCTTCTTTTCTTCCTAATTTTGAGCTATAAGTAAAATTTAAAAGTAAAATAGATCTAATTTCATAGGATGATTTACTGAGATAAAATAAAACTCAAAATGGATTAAGGGATAATGGGATTAGGTATCGATTTAAATTTATTAGAATCTCTCTCTAATGGAGAGAATCTCGAAAAAGTGCAAGAGATATTTAATTCATTATTGCTAAATATTGAAGAAAGACTGGTGATCAAGCCCCATAAAACCAAAATTAGGATTAGTGTAATGGATAAAGAAAAAATTGATTTAGACCTAGACCTAAATTTAAATAATCCATTTGAATTCGGGGTAACACGCTCCAAGGAAGATGAATCGTCAATCCAAATTTCAATTACCTGCATAAAATTTATTCCGCAAATTCTTTTAAGAGAGTGCTATAAATTATTCATTATTCCAAAAAATCGAATGCGTATTCAAGTGCAATTTGTAGTTTACATGATAATCGAATCTGAACTCGAAACTTTGAATAACATTTCAGAATGGAAGAAAATTATTAGAAGTCATGAGAATTTTCAGCCGTATTTCGTAATTAATGGCGATAGGTTGGTAAAAGTCTTTAAATTAGAGGATCCCGATACGAAAGAAAACATCATACCGACTCTTTTCGGGTTTATTAACTCCCTCGAGCCAAATTTACTCAATAACACTATTTTTGATATCATTGTATTTGAATTCATGAATCGAATCAAGTTATATTTTCAAGACGATGATATTCTTGAAACCATAAAAATTCTGAAAGAAATATTTTTTTCCGTCAAAAATTATAGAGCTTTACTTGATTATCAAGATTACTTCAAAAAATTTAAAGAAAGTGGATTAATAACAACAGACCTTAGTCTTCGCAAATTTACATCTAACGCGAGATGGCTAAATAAACATACTTTCTGTGCGCCTAATTACCACTTGGATTGGTTTACGATTAATATGGCAATCTACATCATCCATATTAGGTTCCATCCATATTGCAGGTGGAGAAATATTAAAATGTTCATAAAGAACTTGCCATTTTTCTTATGGTCACAACTATCCTCATTTGGATATGCTCGGGAATTCTTTGGGTATCTTATCATTCCTAATTCATATGTAAAGGATCTATTGCAGTCTTTGGAGTTTTTCAAAGATACTGGATTCTTCAATGAAATTACACTTTATGAACCGGAGACCATGCACTACTACTTGAATCTTAATTATTACAGAAAGCTTACCGAAATGGACAAGATCTTACACTCTCAACGAAAAGGATATCGCAAGGACTTAGAGCTCATTTTCAAGACAAACTATCAGAAAGAAGTAGTTCTGGAGAAACTTTCTTTGCTTGATTTTATAATATTAGATAGGGTAAGAAATTTATCAGTTACTGGATTTGGATTTGAAAGACGTGAATCAACCCTGAAGGATTTAAAATCAGATTTATTAAAAGAGATCTCCTACCAAAAAAATATTATAGTTCAGTTAAGAAACGTGCTTGATCGGTTTTATGAATCACCAGATTTTAAAAAAAAGTTTTTCGATTTACTCCAAAGTAATCAGAGATATAGTTTCTTTACATTTAAGGAATACATAGAACAGATTGTAGAATCTTTAAAATTAGCCAGGGAAATCTTAAAGAGAAATCCATCAATAACCGATCCTGTCTCTTTTAAGGATTTCATTAAAAAAATGGGAATCTCAACGGTATTTCATGAAAATCTTAATCTTAATAATCAACGAGTTCGGGATTTACTGATAATTGAATTCATTCCCCTATATTTCCGCAATAGAAATCTTTTTGATGAAGAATATCAAGCATTCAAGCTTTACCATGAATATTTATCAATTTGTGTGGGATTAAAAATTTATGATTTAAAATCAATAAAATCCATTCTAGAAAATCCAGAAACTTCAACAAGGATTTATTCTGTAAAAGAAGAGAAATTAGATTTGATATATAAGGATTCCCAATTGAGAAACATAACAAGTGTTGAGGTCGAGAATAGGCTTGAAGATTTTGCAACTTCAATTCCCCCAATTATATCTCCAAAAATGATAGATTCATTAATTACAGTATTATATTCAACAATTTCATTCATTTTATTGGCCAAAAATACAAAACGAGTTTTAAATTTCATAGAAGAAATATCACATACAGTCCCACACTATAATTATTATGAAATTAAAGAAGTTTTGGATGATCAGAATTTTATTTTTTGTCGATTTGGAATTCAAGGAATGGACATGAAGGAAAAATATGAATTCTATTCGATTGTGCATCAGCTGTTAAAAGATGACTTAGTAATTTTTACACGATATATCCATCAAGGATTTTATATAGCATTTTCACGCAAAAATTTTTATGATTTTATTGATGGCACTTTTTTTTATACACCCGATCTTTATTCAGAATTCAAGAAATCGATTAGAGATCAATTTGGAAAAAATTTAACTCCCTTTAATATTCAAGCACCTATTAATCCCAATCATTTTTGGTTCAATAAAACTAACTTACAATCCTTTATAGATGAATTGAACCAAAGAAGAATGATGGAACCTCAACATTTTGACTTAAATCAATTAGATAGATTATTAGATTTTAATAAACGATTAGAATATTACTTGCTAAATTCAAATGTATATCAAGATCTAAGAAAAAACCCATTCTTTCAATATATAAATTCCATTCGTGTTAAGCCAATCCTTCAAGAATTTGGTTTACAGAAATATTACTTGTATTTTCAATCATCGGATTTCAATGCAGTAATACCTGAATTACTTCTGATAAATACGTTCATCTCTATAAGATTTAATTCGACAAAATTTGATACATATAGCTTTTTGGTTAAATATATTTTCCCCTATAACACACCGAATAAGGTGTATCTCAATTGGCTCCTATACTCAAAGAAAAATATTAATGAGTATTGTTTATTTTCTATCAAAAAAACTCATGAAATTTTCGATTTCTCGAAAAACATCACGCCAGATGGATGGAGAATTGATTATAATCTCTTTACACAATATGTTCAAAAAGTTCTA
>JAGXNZ010000217.1 GCA_019894655.1 Promethearchaeota archaeon
ATCTAATTCAGGATCACCTCATAAATTGTAAGTTAATAAATTCTTGCGTTGCCATTCTTGATTTATAGAAGCAGCTCCTCTTTCGAAATAATCGCTATTCATATAGGATACCTTAGAATCATACAAAGTTCTTCCTTGTTGAAACTTTTTTTCTTTGAAAAATACTTCCCAAAAAAGCTTAGCATTTCCTCTGTTAAGTTTTTCTAAATTGTAATCTTCCTGAAAATACCAATTAACACGAAGTCCCCCGATATATCCAATTGCTCCAGAGCCAGCTTCGTTAATAAGTATTTCTCCTATGCTATTGTCTCCCTTATCGTACGAGGATGTCGTACAAGCGTCGGCGTAAAATAAAGAGGGCATGTTCACATTACTGCTTGATGAAGCTTCACCGTTAGTATAATATGTTGTATCGCTATCATCAGTAATCACAGTTGGATCCGAATGACCAGCAATTATCACAGTAGAATAACCTGAATTAAATTCGTCAATAAAACTTGTTGCAGTAAGAGAGGTAAGATTATTTGGGGGCGGCGGAACGCTTGGCGTAAAACTCACTGTTGTTTTTGTTAAATGGGTAAAATTACTCTCTGAAATTACGTGATTTTGCCAAATATATTCTGTAAGGCGAGCTTCATCTTCATCAGTGATTAATTCATCAGGTTCAGGATGATAACGATAATAACTTGAAACTCCTCCCGCTAATAACATTCGATTCATCCAGTTTCCAAGAAAAGGATCAGTTTCGTATTTCAAAGTTTTATTTACCATCACAGAAAGTTCAAATGTATTATCAGCAGGTAATCTACCAACATATACATCTGGAATCCACGAAATTTCGTCGGTATCTCCGGTATATATAACAGATTCACCCCAAATGCTATTATTATTATTATCCCACGATCCTGTTAAATCAGCATAATAAAAATCTGTTGGTTTGTAATAATCATCCCAATTTAAATATTCTGAATCTCCACCCTCACGTACAACAACATCAGGGTTATATACCTCTCTAATAGGTATTAAGTTTTCTTCTGCATCACCCGCTAAAAGAACCCACTGAATATTCTCCTTCTCGTAATATTCTTTTATCATATTTCTGATCTGTTCTGCTTTATCCCTCCCTTCGTATTCCGTATAGTTAGATAATATTATGGTTTTGACGCCCTTCTCATTTTTCCAATCCATTAAAGGCGTAACAGAATCTACAAAGCTCGAATCGTTTACGATTATTAGCATTTCTACTTTTTGATTAATCCAAGCGTCGTTTAGAGCATCGTAATCGATTTCTGGTAATGTCAAATTGTCTACACTTAGATGAGAGTCTGAAGAGCTTAATTTTTCTAGTATATTTTTTTCAGTCGTGTATTGACCTTCCATTTCCATCCGGAGTGGAATAACTGGAATAATCAGCACTATCACAAAAAAAATTGAAAAAACAAACAATTTCTGTAACCCAAGCTTTCCCATGGAAAATCAAAATAATAAAAAGAGACTTACTATATAATTATTTTCAGAATAAAAAATATATTTACGCATATTATATATAATTAAAAATAAGTATACGATTAAAAAGGTAAAAATCAAGTATTTATTATGCCACTTAGTTTTAACACGTGCCCCTATTGTAATCAGAAGATCGTATTTAGGATTGATGAAAAAGATATAGATACGTCTCATTATCCTGCTCCGGTTTACATTCATCACACGAGTGAATCTTGTGGAAAAATATCTACTTTTTATGTCGATAGTCTTTTGAGAGTGTCTTATAAAGAGTTAGAGAAGAAATCCGGTGCTATAAAAACGCTAGAAACGAAAGAGTAACATTCCCCCTAAGTCTTATTGTAAATTATTTACAATTTAAAAATAGTAGTCATTTTTTTTCTCAAGAGAATTAATAAAATTAAGAAATAATTAGTAAGAAATAATTATAATAAAAAACTAAATCTATTATGGTTTATCAATTAGAAGATGTAAAAGGCATCGGTTCGGAAATGGCTAAAAAACTAAAATTATCAGGCTTTAAGTCTGTTGAAATTTTAGCTTCTGCTAAGCCAGAGGATATTGTGAAACTAAAAATCAAAGGTATTGGCAAAGCAACGGCATTGAAAATTATAAAAAGCGCAGGGTCATTAGTGAAGGAGAAATTATCAGAAGTAGAAACTCCAAAACCTGATGAAATAGAGAAACCTATCAAAAAAGCAAAAACAACAAAAAAAGCAGAGCCAGAAAAGAGCACTAACCTTAAAGAACTAATAAAAAAACAAGCGGAATGTAATATAGGACTAGTGGGCCATGTAGATCATGGAATGAATTAGTCGTTTCGACAATTCCTATAAAGACCACGCTAGTCAAAGCCCTTACGGGTGATTGGACGGATAGACACTCTGAAGAACAAGAGCGGGGAATATCTATTAAATTGGGATATTCTAACGCAACAATTTTATATTGTTCTGAGTGCGACGAATATTTAACCTATTATATGGCAGAGGTTGCTAGAAAAAAAGGGGAACCTAGATTTAGTTGTTCAAACTGTTCAAAAACCTTAGAATTTAAAAGAAATATATCCTTTGTTGATGCACCAGGTCACGAAATTTTAATGGCTACTATGCTGAGCGGGGCTTCTTTAATGAATGGTGCTTGCTTGTTAATTTCAGCTGATGAGGTATGTCCTCAACCACAAACTAGAGAACATTTAGAAGCGTTGAATATTGCTAGTATTAAGAACATTATTATCATACAAAATAAAATTGACGCTGTATCAAAAGAACAAGCTTTAGAAAATTATAACCAGATTAAAGAATTTGTGAAGGATACTATTGCTCAAAATGCCCCTATTATTCCAGTTTCTGCGGTATTTGGAGCAAATCTTAATTTAGTAGTTCGAGCGTTTGAAGAAATAATTAAGTCGCCCAAAATTCAAGAGGACGAAGATTTTCAATTTTTAGTTGCTCGTTCATTCGATATTAATCGCCCCGGCACACAAATTAACGATTTAAACGGCGGTGTAATTGGGGGATCGGTTTTAAAAGGGAAAGTTCAAGTTGGTGAAGAAATTGAGATCAGACCGGGATTACGAGTTAAAAATATATATCAACCACTCAGAACCAAAATAGCAAGTATAAGTCAAGGAACTAATTTTTTAGAAGAAGCCAAGCCGGGAGGGTTAATTGGATTAGGAACCATGTTAGATTCTGCTTTAACAAGGGGTGATTCTCTAATAGGACACCTAGTTGGTAGACCTGACACATTGCCTGAAATAATTTCTGAAGTCGAATTACAAGTAAATCTTTTAGAAAGGGTGCTAGGCTCGGAGGTACAGATGAAAGTTCAACAGTTAAAACACAACGAAAAGTTATTACTGGTCGTTGGAACGGAAAAAACAGCTGGAACTGTTATAAAAATCTTAAAAAATTCATATATTCTTAGTTTAGCTCCACCTATTTGTGCTCCAGTGAATTCAATATTTGCGATTTCAAGAATTATAAATCGACGTTATCGTTTAATAGGTTATGGTAAAGAATTAAGCTAAAGAAACGATTATTAATTCTAATAATTTTTAAGGTGAGTATGAAAGAAAAATTTCTCTAATTTTCCCTTTCACTAATTTTAATGATGCATTAGTTTTATCAAAAATGTTTTGTAGAGAATTTATTACGTCTAAATCACTATCAGAATTAAAAGTTTTTGAAATTTTTTGTTTTGTTTCGTATAGGATCAAGGTATCTCCAATTTTTGCTAAATAATGAAGTATTATCTCGATTTTGGTTTCTTTCGACAAATCTGTCTCGTCCTTAATCTCTCTAAATTCATAAAACACTTGATCCATAATCCTCTTGTCAAGAAAACTTAAGAAGTTCTCAATGTTGTCGATGAAAATTACTATCATCTTTTATGAGATTTTTTCACGTAGTTAAAATATAGAAGTAAACCTAACAGCATTAAAATGCCGCTAATTCCCCCAAATATTAGAATCCAAAGTGGAAAATGAATAACATCCGTAATCAAAAAGTTAACTTCTCTAAAAGTATTAATTTGAAATTCCGTAATTAATGTAGTGTCTTGATATATTTTAACAGTATAATTCCCATTAGGGACATTTTCAATTAATATTTCTCCGTTTTCATCTGAGTATGCATAAGCCATTGGTTGGTTAAAGTCGTTCGAAATAAATGTACCATAATTTTTTCCGTAATAATTTAATTCTATCCTATATCCAACTAAAGGCATGCGAATACTATCTGTAATAACTATTTTTAGGTCATTAGTAGCAGAATATTTTAAGGAGCATGGATTTGTTTCGCCAACAATTAAATATGGAATAATAAGTTTTAACCCTTTCCTTTTTACGGCATTCTCAGTAAAAATTAAGCTATTCTCGATGTTTTCTTGCGTTATTGAAACGATCTCATCGAAGACATTCACATTTCTGCCAAATATTGAACTATTACTAATTATCTGCTCTACGATTATTGTACTCTCTACTAGCGTGATATCTTTAAGAAAAATGTGTTTTGGACCAGAAATAAGCGAAGGAAAGTAAATTCTTTCGCGAATATTTCTCCCCCCTATTAATCTATCGATCGCCCAGCTAAAATCAACCGAATTTTCAAACATAATTGTAAAATTAGTACTAAATTTTAATGAAAATAATTTGGCGTCAGCAGAAATTGTTGCATTTATCTTTTTGTCTGGTTCCAAAAATCCTACTTTTGATTGGTCATCTATTTCTAAGATGTGATCAAAAAACAAATCCTTATCAAGTGGATTTACAATTATCTCTAAAATGAGGTTATCGGCAAGTTCTGGAGGAATTGTTACGTTACCGGTGATTTTTGTTCCAATTAAAGTAAACTGATAATAAAATGAAGGACTAAAGGTTTGAGTTTGTTGCGTTAACGACAAGACATCTGTAGGGTTTTGAGTTAAATTCCACATTTCTAGTGTTAGAGTATACTCAAAAATGAAGTAAATTGAAAAATTGTGAAAAGTTGTCGAAAAGTAATTCAGATAATTGAACACAAAATAATCGTAAGAATCAATCGTGTAATCTTCTTCGTTAAGTTCTTCGATAATAGGATTGGTACTATTTTGCAC
>JAGXNZ010000218.1 GCA_019894655.1 Promethearchaeota archaeon
GGACAATGTTCTACATGCGAGCAACAAGAAACGGCAACGCATGGGGTATGGCAAACTCTAATGGTGTCGGGTTAAGTGAACGAGGAGAAATCTGGGCAAACAACATACCTGAAAACTTGATAAAACCTTGATAAAAAAAGGGAAATAAATCAATAATTTTTAGTTTAATTTTCGACGTTGAACCATATTTGTGTCCATACACATCGTTTCCCTTCAGCACTATTCCACCCAAAATCATCTCCTCCTTCTGAGTCAAGGATCCACAGTTCAAAAATGAATCTAAAACTATTATTTTTATCCATAATATCAACATTGATGTTTTCTTTGTTAATCTGAATGGATTTAATCGTAGTAAATCCAAGCTCATCATCTATTATGTTTATTGACCAAGATAGAGGAAAAATAATAGTTTCATTATTAACCAAACCATTTGATATTTCATAAATTACAGTGGCAGGACTGGGAGTACATGTGGCTGAATCAGGTGGGACCATCGTTGAGTTTAAAAGTTTTATTTTAACGGTGACGTATTCAATTCTTTCCATATGGTTGTGCGTATAGATATTCCACTTGATCTGTTCACCTATATTGATGTGGGGATCATCCTCAGGGTAATAGTTTTCTCCTCTCATGTCGTCCCCCAGTATGGCTAATTCGAAGAAACGCTCCCCCCTTGATGGAAAATATGGTCGTATTCTTGGGATCCATAGTCCTATTAATAAAATAATGACGCTCAAGATAAGGAGTATATACCGGTCATTTAATCTATTGATATTTGGACTAAGGTCATTAATATTATTGATTTTTGGCATTTTTCTCTCCTTTTGGATTATACACGGAAATAATGTTATTAAAGGATTTTAAAATGTGCTGTTATCACTTTTCTGTTTTCTTCTCTAGTAAATTTATTTATAATAATCGGTCTATGAGTTGTCTTCGCAACAGAACAAGCGATAGCACTTGTTATATAGTGAGTAGCATAACGATCTTCATTTTCTAGTGAATTACCATAAATACTATCGAAAATAGATTCAACTATTTTTATTTGTATATCTGAACCATCAAGAAGATATTCAAATTCTTTAACCATCTCTAAATCTTCGATTAAAATCTTTTCAAAGAGATTAAAAAGTCGATCGAGACCAATAGTAGAAAAGTCTTGTTTAGCTTCTTCTTCCATTAATTTTGATATTCCCAAACCCAGTGGAGTCATTTGAAAATAATTCGAGCGTCTAGTAGTTGATGTAATATTTTCATACTTTATTTTATCATCCTTGTTTTTTGGAATGATAAGATATACTTCTTTGAAATCTGAAAGTGATTTTGGTGAGAAATAATTTGGGATTCCTGTGTAATCTATAGACTCTAGAATTTGATTGTAAAATGAATAAGTGTCAAGTAAAGTCGATAGAAGAATTTCTTGTCTTACAAAATTAGTTGGTTTTACATAGAGAAAAAGTCCACCCCAAAAAATCAGAGCTAGTGATAAAAAGGAAATAAAATAATTTGAATAGTCTATTGCTAGAGCAAATAACAAAAATCCTATCCCTAAAAAAATATAGCCTATTCTGCCCTTAGGTTTTGATTTCAGATTAAATAATTCACTCATTAAAGCTTTGTTTTGTTCTTCAAGATGTTTTAAATTTTCATTGATAGGCTCTGTTTCCATGTTGATCCCTTTTAACTAATTATACCTAATAACAAGAGTAATTGTATTCAATCATATTAAGTCTATATAGCCCTTTTCTATCTGAAACATTCTCTCTGATCTCGTATGCGCGTGTAACAATTTAATCACTGTGCCTAATAGGAATATTCGAAGACCATAAAATGAAAAATATAAGTATCGTGGATTCATTCATTTGATTAACATGCTAAGTTTTGATAATAAAGACAAAATAAAAAATGTCGTGATATTTGTTTGTGATGCTCTAAGATATGATTACATGCCAGATATTATTTCTAATATGGGTATAAAAACAAAAATGATAGCATCAAGTACATTTACAGCTCCAACTTTTCCTAGTATCATTTCAGGTTTATATCCATATAATCATAGAGTATTCTCTTTTTTTAGTGAGCCAATAGACAAAAGCATTCCAACATTAATTAATTTGAAGGGGTATAATACATCTTTATGGACTGAAAATTCGTGGGAAGGACTTAAAGAAAGATCTCCATTACATAAAATAATTGGAAGTAATAAACATATTTCATTAAAGAATATTAAGGAACCATTTATATATATTGAAGATGAAAAAGGAGGGCATTGTCCTTATGGTTGGTCAAAAGATGATTCAATATATGAAGAATGGGACTGTAAATCATTTTTTGAGGATTATTCAAATAAAGCTATTTCCGATTTAAAAGATAGTTATAAAAAAGGAATAGATAGAAGTATAAAAGTGTTTAAAAAAAGGTTAGAAACATTAGTCACTAGAGGTATTGAAGAAAGAACCCTGGTAATTTTCACTTCTGATCATGGTGAATTATTAGGAGAATATGGGGGATTAGTGGCACATGGTCTGGTATCAGTTCCTGAATTAATTTATGTTCCTTTAGTATTTATTAACCCACAACTATCACAAAATGCAAATTTAGCAGATTCTGGAGTACTAAGACACGTAGATCTATATCCTACAATATGCGACATCTTAAATATAAATACAAAAAACATTCGATTAGATGGTGAAAGCGTTTACGAAAAACCTACTTTACCAAAATATGGGATTAGTTATTTTAATTCAAACCCCAAACTGAAGAATTTTCAGAAATATTTTTCTTATGAATTGAAAGAATTAGGTTTATGGAAAGAAAATAGTGGGTTTGTATTAAGAAAAAACATCTCTCTCTTTAAAAGATATACTAAATCATTGATGTTTACTAAATTTAAAGCAGATGATTTTAGAATAATATATAGAAATGGACTACATAAAAAACATAGCTTATCCTATAAAATAAAAAAGGATATTGAAACTATGAAATTATTATCGTCTAAAACACTAACGTTTGGTAATGATATTAATATCAAGGAATCTAAAGATATATTGAATAAAATATCGATATAATATACGAGCTCCTAACATGGATCAATATTAGGCGTGTTTATTAAATATAAATTATAAAAATATAATCTATAGAGAAATCTAATCCATTATATTTATAAGCATAACGATTCATTTAAACACAACGGGAGAGATAAAATTTTCATTGATATTGTTAGGAGCCATATTATGAATATTTGTATGCTAGCCCCTGAATTTATTCCTGTATGGGGTGGAGTTGGAACCTATATCGTCGAATTAATAAAAAATTTACCAAAGGAAGTCAATATTCACGTAGTAACTCCAATGAGAGAATCATATGGTAAAGAAAAAATATCTACTTTAGACTATAACTTCGATGAGTATTTTAATGATAATATACATGTACATTTTATAAGTACCGCTAATGATACTTTTTTTTATAATGCAAAGTTTCAATATGCTTGTCAAAAATATGTTCCAAAATTAATTAAAGAAAATGATATTGATATTGTGCACTCTCATACGGCACATATGTCAGATATATTATTACAGTATAAAAAAATAAACGCTCCAATTGTAACAACAATTCATACTACTATTAAAGGTCAAAGAAAAGGTACAGAAAAAAGTGATATGGGTTTTTTTAATCTAGAATTTTCTGAAAAAATAACGCATCTTTCATATTATGGCTTGAGATTTCTTGAAGAATTATACTTTCGTAGAGATCGGAAATATTTAACAGTGTCTAATTGGATGAAAGAAAGTATTACCAAAGATTATCCATCTATTAACAAGGAGGATATTAGAGTTGTTTACAATTCGATCGATCCTAAAATTTATTGTCCGTTGGATAATAAACAAGACAACACAAAGAAAGAAATTCTTTTCACAGGAAGATTGGTCGCTGCAAAAGGCATAAAATACATTATAGAAGCCATTCCACCGGTTATTTCTGAATATCCCGATGTTGAATTCAAGTTTATTGGAGCAGGTAATAAATCTCCATATGTTAATGAATTAGAAAAACAAAATATTTCAAAAAACAATTATAATTTTATTGGATATGTTAAGGAAACCAGAGAAATGGTAGAGCATTACAGAAACGCAGATATTTATTTAGCACCTACGCTTTATGAAAATTTACCTATAAGAATATTGGAGGCCATGGGTTGTGGAGCTCCAGTCATTGCTTCAAGTGTTAGTGCAATACCCGAGATAATCACTGATGGAGAAAACGGATTATTGATTAGTCCTGGAGACTCTAATGAGCTTACTGAATGTATAATAAAACTTCTCGATGATCCAATATTGTCTAAAAAAATATCACAAGAAGGTAGAAAAACGGTCTTAGAAAAATTTAACTGGAAAAAAAATTCAAATAAAATAATGAACTTTTATGAGGAAGTTATTAGCGATTATAAAAATAAGAAAATGAGGAAAATACCTTGAAAGTTGCCATTATTGGAAAAACTATCGTGAGCGGAGGATACGTTAGAGTAAAAGAAATAATTAAATTTATAGAAGGATTAAATCATCAAGTTGATGTGATTTATTTTCCTGAAGATACATTTTACTCAAAAATGTGGCACTTGTCGCAAAGAGCTTTTTCAAAAGTATCTGGGAAAGAACCTCGTTTAATGAAAAAAGTGTCTGAGGAAGCACAAAAAATATTAAAAAGGAAAAAATATGATGTAATAATTAGTGTAGAAACAAGGGAATCTTATGTACTAACAGAAGATTTAGATGCAATTAAAATCTTTGTTTGTGAATCTCTTGAATCAGAGCAGATGAAATATAGTAATATGTATAACAAAAAACGCATAAACGATCTTAGAGAGATGGAGCTAGAAATTATGCAAAAATCTGATTATGTTGTTTTTCCATGGGAAACAGCGGAGGAATTTACTAGAAAAAATTTTTGGAATGGAAATAACTTTCTTACTATAAGATATGGATGTAACCCAAAAGGACAGAAAGTGAAATTTACTACTCAACCAAAAATAATTAACCTTGGCAATCTTTGGGGATACTGGACAAACAAAGAATTGTTATCCTATTTATCACAGATAAGTCCCTATGATATTGATGTTTATAGTAGATATAAACCAGCCCGAAAATATAAAATAAATTATAAAGGATATGCAAAATCTTTGGCTATTCATGAAGAATACCAATTTGGGTTAAACACTGTTTCAAAAGATCCGTATAAAAGAAACTGGTTTACTGCAAGACCTACTGAATATATTTCGTATGGTCTCCCGACTCTCTCTCCTGATTGGCATGAATATACAAGAGATTTAAAGGGATTTATCTTGTATAATGAAGACAATTTTATTGATTTATTAAAATATTACTCGATAGAAGAAAATTGGTCAAAGAAAAGTCAAGAAGCAGTAGATCAATCGTATGAATTGGATTGGAATAAAACCTTGAAGCCATTTGAAAAAATTTTATCCAATTAATTGTATTCTTAAAATTTACTTATGTTTTTATAATCACTTACAATATTGTCAGTAATTTTTTCCCAGGTGTATTTATTAATAATTTTTGTCCTAGCGTTTTTTCCCATACGATCTCTTAAATCGGAGTCAAATAGTAATGTGATAATTGCTTCGGCGAGTTCTAATGGGTTTTTTGTGGGAACAAGGAATCCATCAACAGTATTTGAGATGACATCACGAGACCCTCCTATCGATGTTGCAACTACTGGAACTCCAGAGGCCATTGCCTCAAGGAGAACTGTTGGTAACCCTTCATAATAAGAAGGAACCACATGAACGTAAGCATTTCTGTATAAAAGTGGCATTATTTTAAAAGGAAGATATCCAAGAAACTTTACAACTAGGTCGAGGTTTAATTTATTTACTTTTTGTTTTAATGTAGAAAGCAATGGTCCTTTTCCCGATATATATAATTTCACTTTTGGATGTTTTCTATTTATATAATACATAGAATCTAATAAATCATACAATCCTTTTCTTTCACTTAATCTTCCTGTATAAAGAATATACTTATTCTGAGTATTATTAATTGAAGGATAATAAATTTTTTCATCAACGCCATTACCAATTACTTTTATTATTTTGTTTTTAATTCCATAGTTATTTATCTCTTGTAAAATTGTACTTGAAACAGTTGAAATCATATTTGAGTTTTTTAAGCTTTTTATTTCTTTTGATTTTAAAAAAATAGATTGCAATCTATCTAAAATAGAATGGATGTTATTATGTTCATTGTAATATGTATCGTTCATGTACGTAGTATGTGCTGTCAGATATATAGGTAAATTTGTAGATACGTTTGGTAATATAGGAGAATGAAGATGTAATAAATCAAACTCTGATTCAATTTTTTTTAATAATCTATTAACAAATATTTCATGTATTGATATGTGAAACGGATTTAATGGTAAAATTGGAACTTTGTAAACATTCATATTTTCAATTACTGCTTTATTTGTGGGCTTTCTATCACCTCGAGTGATTATAGATACTTTAATTTCTTTTTCGACAAGTTTTTTTGATAATTGGTATACATAATTACCTATTCCTCCTTCTTTAAACTCCGGGGTTATCATACATATATTCATTTTACTCACGAATCAATTATGCTGTCAAATAACTGGATTTTTTTCTTTTATATCATTTATAGCCATTTTTACACCTTTGATATATCCTAATTCATCTACAAAATGTTTTAGAATAAAAATTTCATCAGATATAAGATAATATTTTTTTTCAATAGGGTTCAAAGGCTTAAACTTGACATCATAGATGAATTCATATGACAATTGTGTCATTACTGGGTATACGACTTCTTCTATTCTCTTAATTTCTTGCGGAGACAACTCAGTTTGAAATTTCTTTACGTTAGTTTTTACTATAAATGACTTTCCGATGGTATCCCCTAAGTTTTCACTTGGTTGTTTAAGAGTCAGCATATCATTATGAAAATCAACACCGATAAAATTGCATAATTGTTTTAATTCCTTTTCTGGATTGTTAAGTAATTCTTCATATAAAATCTCAGAATAACTGTTTGAAATTTGTTTACCCTGAATCATGCCTTCTTGCACACGCTTTCTCCATATTTCAGCAGTTCTGTACAAGTTTTTTCCCCACACTTTTTTTGATGAAAGACAACAATCTCTGGGATCACGTATTATGTGAATAAATTTAGCGCTTGGAAAAACATTTTTTAAGAAAAGTATTTGGTTAACATAATTTGGACTTTTATCTCCCCAAATGAAGCCTGTATTTCTATTAGGTGGGGCAAAATGCGATATGAGTGATTTCAAAAATGTTAACCAGCTTGAAAAATCGAATTCTTCATACTCATTTTTAGTTAAAATAAATCCATCTGAATTCATCCACCGATAGAAAGTGGTATTAATAATCGCTTCATATAGAGAGTTCAATTTTAATGAGTCATTTATTTGTGGTAGATTTTGATATTTTCCTAGAATGTAAGGAAGAAAATTAGTTTCTGCTTTAGGAATTCCAATATTTTTATTTTGATTTAATAGATCGCGTAATAATTTCGTTCCGCTTCTTTGCATTCCTACAACAAAAAGGGGGCCGTCGAATTGATTCATGAGGAATTCACTTGCGCGCACGTAACGTAGATATGTATAGACATAATATATGTTTACTTTATGATTATTGCGGATTAATGTGGTCTACTGCACATGCGCACACGAATATACTTAACAACACAATAATATTAAGCAATAAAACTGAATATTATTTTTTTATGGATCATAAATAAGTATTAGTAAAACATATATTTTATAGATTAGCGCGCGCGCAAAGACTAATTCAACTCCTTAATATGTCTGGAGTATAAGACCTATTTCGATGAAAGAAAAATATACGATTGTGATGTCTCCTGTTTGTAAACAAAGATATGAAACAATATTTACAGTTATCCTCCAACAAAATCTTAGATATCTTGAAAATAATCCCTGGGAATTTTATTTTACCTAGTGTGCAAATTTTTCCTTCAAACCTGTGTAATTTTGATTGTGTAATGTGTTCCTCAGGTAAGAGTAAAATAGAAGATATTGAAGTGATGGATTTTTCTTTAATGGAAAAAATTATTATAGAATGTAGTAAATTTATATTTAAACCATTATTGCATTTTTCAGGTTATGGAGAACCTCTTCTTTATCCAAGGATTAAAGAAACGATGGAGTTATGTGATGAAAGAAAAAATAAGTGGAGTATGACCACAAATGCATATATGTTAGAAAAGTATGTTGAGGATGTAGTTTCTAACAATTGTTACGCAATTAATATCTCTATTCATGGAAATGCAGCTCAACACGATAAAATCACAGGAATAAAAGGTTCATTTGATAAAGTAATCAAATCTATATTAAAGCTTGAAGAAGTAAAACAACAATATAATAAGATTACTCCATATATTGCATTAAACTGTGTAATAACAAATATCAATGTTACTCACCTGAAGGATATTCTAAAATTATTACAAAGTTTACCGGTTAGTAGTATTACTTTTCAGCATCTTCATTTTTCAATCAACAATCTAAGGATGGAAAACGAGTCAGGTATGCACTTACAAACTATCGATAAAGCGAATCTTCACGAATTGAACGAGTTTTTGACTTATCTTGAACATGCAAACCTACCCATCAAGACATTTACTTATCCTAAGATCAAAAGAAAGGACATAATCGGGTATTACTCTGATCCTTTTTATAAATTTAACAATTCGTGTATTTATCCTTGGCTATCAGTAGAGATTTATCCAAATGGAAATGTACAATTATGCAATCAGGTTATTGGGAATCTTGAAACCGATTCATTAAAGTCAATAATAAAAAGTAAAAAAGCGAACGAGTTTAAAAACTGGGTTAAACAAGAAAAGACAGATCCATTTTCACAATCGCCAGATTGTTTTAGATGCATGCATCAACGCTATTATAAATAATGCGCACATGCAAAGGAGTTGCCGACGCCCGTGCCTTTCGACAATGGGATCAGAAAGGGGTAGGATCTCAGGATGGAAACACTGCAGATAGGTAGAATAGAGGATGCACGTGCAGTACGGCACTTTTTTAGGACGTCATCCAGACAACCCTGTTAGTCTTTTGCTAAATCTATCCTTTTTTCAGTATTTCTATTATAACATCGACGCGCGCGCGTCAGCGACTACGAGGACAAGAAGATACTGCGGAAACGGAAATGATATTTCATATTTTTTTATTATTAATTTAATCTATGTTTCTCAATTTCCTTTTCCCTTTGCATGTTTAAATTGAATTATTTTGACTTGCGGTGTCCTCTTATCCGTGCGCGCTTGCGCGCAACAATGAAAACAAATCTACCAATTAATGCAATCATATTAACTTGAATCGCTACGAGACTACTCTACACTACGATGGTCAGACTTGTCAGCCTTTTTTCTTATTCTTTTACTATTTTCATTTATACATAATAATAGAAAAATAGTCTGACAGGGGTGACTAAACCGGTCCAAAACGCTTCATTTCGCTTGAATCGCACCATTCAATGACCTCGGTGTTGAAAGAGTGGAATAAGACCCTAGGATATGAACGTTTGAATAGAAATATAGAGGTTCATATGGTACCGCGCGCGCATAAACCAGGTAATGATCTGAAAATTAAATTACACTCGTTTCAGTAACTCTATTAATAAGTTATAAATTGTCTTTGTTAATAAAATATGTGGTTAATCGGAGAAAACACCTTTTTCAGTCATTTGTCATATCTATTTTTTTGCAAATAATGATCTGGAAATGGTAATTAGATACAAACCTTGTTATTCTGATAATAATAGTAAGACATTTAATGCAAGACTCGTAAATATTACATGAGTTTTCTGTAGTGAAAGGAATAATAGCAAAATATCTCTCATATAGGGGATATGGATTCATTAACGTAGAGGGGGAGGATAAGGATGTGTTCTTCCACATGTCTAAATTCCCGGGAAGTAGGTTGCCAGTACAAGGGCAGGTCTTGGAGTTCAAACTTGTTGAGACACCTAAGGGTCATGAAGCACAGGATATTCGTGTCATAGATTTGGACGGGGCGATAGAGCAGGAGATTAGTGGCTTTTCAACGAGCACCGATCTAACCGAGCTACGCGGTGTGGGCCCGAAATATGTGGAATTATTGAATAGATCCAAGGTTCATAATGTCAAAGAGTTGTCTAGTTACACCCCCGAGATTTTGTATACAAACTTAATCTCAATAAACGAGGAAACTGGAATCACAAAGAAACCGCCCACATTGTCTCATGTGGAGAAATGGGTAGAGCAAGCATCCTTGGTGCTTCAGGAAGCCTGATTTGAGTGAGCAACAAAGAGGTGGCGAACCTCAATGGCCGCTGAGATCAAATCCGAGTGGATGTGTACTTGGGTGGAGATACTGAAAATTCTTCACAGTCTTGACTATAAAGGGTTCAACGAGGA
>JAGXNZ010000219.1 GCA_019894655.1 Promethearchaeota archaeon
CTATCTGACGCTATCCATGCAAGAAATTTATGGAAACTCTTTCTTGCTTGTATGGATTACTTAGCTGAGAAAAATGAGTAAAAATTCTATCTTCTCCTTTAGTGTTTTAGTAAAATTATTTAGAAACATAGAATTAATTTATCTTAAACACGATTTTATTGTTATTACGGGCCTATAATCTAGCCTGGATAGGGTGCCCGCCTTCGGAGCGGGATGTCGCAGGTTCGAATCCTGCTAGGCCCACTTCTTTTATAATGAAATTTTTACTCTATTTCTAATAAGTCAGAGGCGCTCACTAAGAGAAGTTATTCATTTGGAACCGTTTTTTTTCTTAAATATTTTTCAAAAATGCGAAAAAGCTTTATGTATCTTAAACCTTGAGAGAGAGATCCCTCAACTTTAATTTTTCCCTTCATGAAAGCGTTAGTACCGCTTATTTCTTCTCTTAAAATTTTTATAATTAAATCTTTAGTAAAAATAATAGTAAATAACGCTTGAGAATTGACCCCTTTTTCGTAACGAAGTCTCCCTTCTGAGACTTCCAACCAATAATTAAAATCTGCATCGATTACATATGTTTGATAAATATCGTCATAGCCCATTAATTCCTCCTTGAGTTCTTCAGTGTCATTCATGATTTTTACAACCCCCTTAATGATTTTGTCTAAAACATATTCAAACTTAGCGCCGTTTTTCTCCAAATTTTCCAAAATCGCAGTAATAGGGTTACGATCCGACATTAGGATTAAATAGTTACAGTATACCTCATTAAAAAAGCCTTTTTCCTATAATCTAGAAGTAATAAGACAACTATATAATTGTTTTTTTTCTGATAAAAGCGTATAATAATTATAATAATAAGATAGGACTTTTTTTATCTTGGAAAGCTACTTTTCTAAAAAAAAAGGATGAAAAATCAAAAATTATCATTCCTTCTTGAATCTAATATAAAAAATTCCATCGATAGGGTATTTTTCTACAACGCTAAACCCATTGGAGGTACCCAAGTTTGCGAAATATTCTATATCTTGCTCCTTATTCCATTTTGTAACATATCCCGTTGAAATTTCTGTCTCTCTAATCTTAACTTCTAAGTATAGGCCATAAAACTCTTTTTCAGGAGTATCTCGTTTTGGAATTGGAAAATCCCAAACTACGAATTCTCCGCCTTTTCTTAATACTCGGTGTATTTCTTGAAAAATTTTTAAATGGTTTTCGAGTGGAACATACATTAAAGTGAAAAAAGCAGTTGCTGTATCAAAATAATCGTCTAAAAATTTCAAGTCTGTTGCATCCATAATGATATTTAAATGATCTCCAGAGGGAGCGTCTTTAAGTTCGGATTCGCGAGGATCGATAGCTACTACGCGCTCACCTTTTAGTTGACCGATAATTGCTTCGCCTCCACCTCCAATATCTAAAATTCTTCCTGCTAATTCAACGTTAGTTAAATCGATCTTTTGTGGTTCGATGAATTTAATGTTTTCATGCGCCATGCATTATTCAATCTCTCATACTTTTAAAAATTTTATATAAAAAATTGATGGAAAAAGGCCCTCCCTATTAATTAATGTCAGTTCGTAAAAATCTTCAATTCAAAAACTTATCTCTTTTCGTAGGATAATCGCAAAGAGGGTAATTTAAATAAAATTTTTAAATCTGGAATTATTTTTCTTGTTATAACAACCTAGATTCAATCTGTTTTTATCAAAAAAATAAGCCCATATAGTGTAGTTCGGTCCAGCATTCGGGACTGTCACTCCTGCGACCCGGGTTCAAATCCCGGTGTGGGCGCCATTCTTAATCTATTTTCTCTTTTTTATTTATTTTTGCAACCTTTAAGCCAATCTCCATACTCCATATCATTTAACGATGAAAAATTTAAAAACAGTCCCAATCCTATAGAATCATAACATTTAAATAGCTAATTCGGTAATATAATATCGAAATACCATAGGATAATCTAACCAAATTAAAAGGAAAGAAACCAAGGTGTAATACAAAATAATAGAAATTATCGTTGGTTCAATTGTGGGAGTTGTACTTTTTGAAGTAATTTTACTCATCGTCTACTATAAGCTCAAATCTAGAAAGCAGAAGCTATTAAAAAACCAAGGAGCAGAAGCTAGCGAAAAACAGAAGCTTATCGTAGCTCAATCAGAAGCCGATGCGATAAGAATGTGGGATAAAGGAAGAGCAGACGCACTCAAGTTGGAAACAGAAGCACGGATATGGCCCCGGCGATATTAAAAAGAATAAGAACACTATAGAAGATTTAAAAACGGTGTTTTTCCTCTAAAAACATTTTCCCTCCATTAGATTTATTGTGGTAATTGTATACAGTTAGTCTTTACTAATTCTTTGAGAACTGATAATAATCACTTTTTAAATAAAAGGTAAAAGGCCAGGTATTCCATAAGCAGATAGTAATAATTCAACGCCAACATATAACAATATTAAGGCAAAAATTTTTTGAACCTTTGATCCAACTTTAATCAATTGAACTAAAAACCTTTTTTTAATTGAACCTATGAGTGCACCTATTATTACAAAGGGAATCATGATTCCCAGAGCATACACAAAAAACACTAAAAGCCCCAATAGTAAATTTGCCTGATTTGATACTATTATTACAATTGAAAAATAAATTGGGGTAATGCAGGCGATCCACGAATAACCAAGTGAAAATCCGAGCATAAATGAGCCTGTATAACCTTGACGCTTATAATTTGCATTATCGGTTGTTTTAGAGTTTATATTCTCAGAAAGATTGTCTTTTTTTTCAAAGTCTTTACTTTCTGAATCATTAACTAAATTGTATGCAGGTTTCATCTTAAAAAAACGTTTTGAGAAAAAGACATAAATAGCTAATGCAATAATGATAACTCCTGAGAACCATTTTAACCAAAAAGTATACCTTATAAATCCTGTTAAGAAAATGAATAGAGTAGAGAGAATTGCAAACATTGTACTAAATCCTACTGAAAATACTAAGCTCATTAATATACTTTTTTTAACCGTATTTGCCTGACTTCCAACATAGGAAATAAATGATGGTAGAGCTACTACATTACAAGGAGAAATAAAAGCTACTATCCCACCCCAAAACGCTAAAAAAAAGAGAAAAATTTCTGTCATTACGATAAAATTTAAAGTTTAATTTACTAATTTGATTGTGGTTTAACCTCATAATAATGAATCAATTTCGAACCTTACTCTATCGTTAAAATCCTGGGCACTTATAATCTTACTAATAAATTTACCAGTTTGGTCAATAACAATTAGAGTGGGAGTAAAAGCAACATCCCATGAGGCAGTGTAAGAATGAGAAATATCATCTTTAGCAACATCCCAAGTTGCATTAAGACTATTCCTCCAATTATTTAAAACATTATCCGTATCTGCAGGATCAATAGTAATGGTTAAAATGTAAAGTTGACTAGTTGAATAATCATCCTCAATAATTGTTAATTGAGAAGAAGTAACCTGACACACACCACAGTTTAGAGAAAAGAAGTAAAGAAGAACAATTTTTCCTTGGTGAGTTGATAATTCAACAGTACTACCATCAATAGTATTGTAGGATAAATTTGGTAGAGATGAAGAATTCTCACTATTCCTAATCGAATAATCAATTGTTATTCCAACAATAATACCGACAGAAATTACTCCAATAATGATGTAGAGGGCTTTAATTTTCCTAGACTTTAGCATTTTTTATCACATTTTAATATTTTTATGTTTTTCAATTAATTTTACAAATATTTTTGATAATAGGTTCAACATTGTTAAGTCTCAACATTTTTTTAAGTAATCCTCCAAGTTCTAGTTGATATTCATCTAATAATCCATAAATTTTAATAAAAGAATCAGATATAGAAAGTGTTAAACCATCATCCGAGACTATATCCTTGGTTGCCAATTCTTTTTTGTTTTTAGAGTTTATTATTGTAATTTTGGGTTCGTAAACTTGGGTACAAGGCTCTTCAATAAAGTTAATATCAATAAAAATTTCGGAAATCTTATTTTTTTCAATGTAATTTTTTGATTTTTCTGAAAGCAGGATAGACATTATGAGATAAAAAATCTTACACGTTTGTACTTAGCTATTAAAAAGAGAAAGTAGACAAGATTTAAACGTATTGATTATATTTCATAAAATCGTTAGAGAAATTGTTCAATTTTTTAAATGTCGCTCTTTAAATAAAAATTTATTGTATATCAAACATCCTAATTAAATTAGATGAATCACAATAATTTTTCTAAGAAATTCCAAATAATCTGAAAAATTAGGCTCAAAACAATCTTTGAAACACTGATCATAATTTTCACCTTTGCTAAACTATTATCAAAAGAATAATTATGAAATTAAAGTAAAAAAAAGAAAAATTAAAGAGATGTAGCGTAAAATTTAAAAAATAGACTTTCAAGTAGTAATGAACGTGTTAAAAATCTCAGTAATATGATGTACTTATTTTTGTTAGTACAAAATCTATGCGAAGAAATGAAACTTTTTTATATAGTACTGCTTATACTTACTAGTATTTTACAATTTTTTGTAATTTACAATATTTTAAAAAGTAAAATTAAAAAAGTAAATAAACCAAAAAGGTTGAAAAATCATGGTAGATGAAGCATTAATAAAAGAATTGAAAGGAAAATTTGATGCCGGAGCAGCTGCCTCGGACGTAATGGATACTTTAAAAGTATTCGAATTGTTCAAACAGATTGCCGTAGAAAATGAAGATTTGAAGGAAGAACTCGAAGATATGGATATTACTATCCAAATGAACATAACTGACGCAGATAAGAAGTTTTGGCTTAAGGCTAATAGTGGTACACTCGAATTCGGCGAGGGTGATGTGGACAATCCATCGTTTACGTTCTCCGCTACAAAGGAAGTAGGCTCTGGAATGCTATTTGGAGAAGTAGACGCTACGAGTGCATATATGGCTGGCGATATTACCGTAGAAGGTAATCTTCAAGATGCAATGGCCTTTCAAGAGATTATTGAATTAGCCTTAGAGGCTTATGAAGATTTAGCTGAAGATTTATAAAAAGCTATAATTTAACCAGTATAAAACCTCAAGCGAAATCTCTATTAATTTTTTTTTATTTTAATTATTTTATTAATTCAAATTTTTTTTTTACAGTTTCAACTCTAAAGACTTTGTCATTACTTTTTACCGGCTTGTCAACTAGAATACCCACTGTAAATCGGTCGTTTTTAGATTTAACCCAGGGTGTTTCAGTTAAGTTTTTTTTTTTCTTTATTTGTAATGAGGTAATTTTTTGTTTCAAATAAGTATCCGTATGTGTGCCAATTATGAATATTTCGTCATTTAATTTTAAGCTTCCTTTTGTTAATAAGATTTTAGCAGCTTTTTTATCGGGAAAGTAAGATAGAACTTTTCCAATTTCCACTTTTTTAAAATCGGAAATGTTACCGTCATGTTCTCTTTGAATTTCGCTACCTGAAGGTTGCCCAAAGTAAAAACCCGTTGAAAATCCCCTGTTATAAACTTTATTTAAACGTTTTAACCATTCATTGACTTTATCTTGTGTAAAAGAATTGTCGTAGCAAGCATTAATCGCTTCTTTATAACAAGAAGTTGTTTCTTCTACATATATTGGATCCCGCATTCGCCCTTCGATTTTAAAAGCGTCAATCCCGGCTTCAATTAACTGTGGGATATACTCGATCATACACAAGTCTTTAGCGTTAATGAAAAAAACTCCATCGTAGAGGAATTCGTTTGATTGATCATCGTATACTCGCCACATTCTCCGACATGGCTGAACACATCTACCTCTATTAGCTGAATATTCCTGCGATTCACAAATTTCAGCCGAAAAGTAGCATCGCCCCGAAATAGACGTACATTGAGCGCCATGAACAAATGTCTCAATTTCTGCCTTGTGAATTTTACTTTTAATATCTTTGATTTGATCCAAGGATAATTCTCTAGCAAGAATTAACCGTTCCGCTCCTAATTTTTCGTAAAATTCGGCTGTTCTAGAGTTTGAAATATTTGCTTGAGTTGAGACATGGAAAGATAAACCTTTTTCTTTAACCATCTCAATTACTCCGATGTCGTGAACGATAATAGCGTCAATATTTGCATTAGCAGCAGCATTTAAAACCTCATCAAGGAGGTCAAATTCGTTTTCATACATTATTACATTCGTGGTCAAATACGCTTTAATTTTATTCTGGTGGCACTTTTGTATCATAGTTTCTAAATCTTCGAGTCTGAAATTATCGCTAAACATTCTCATGTTAAAAGCTTCAACACCGAAATAAACCGCATCAGCCTTACCTAGAACTGCGTTTAAGGATTTTGCGTTTTTTAGTGGTGCCATTAACTCCACTTTCTTTTGTTTGATTTCTGGCATTTTAATGTTATTAACAGTTAAATTTTAATTTTTAAAATTAGAATTAATTAACACATGTATAAAAACTAATGATAAAAGGAATAAAAAAAAATTGCTTGTTTTTATTAAATAACTGTAAACCATAGATAGAAGAGGAAAACGCCGATTATAAAGAATAATCCTGCTGATACGTAAGTCATGTGTTTAGAGTAGTTGCGAAACCTTCTACCAGATTCCGTCCAAATTGTGTCTACTTGAAAGTATGGGTTTGGCCCTCGTCTATACCACCCTTGAATTTTTACTTTTTGCCCTACTAATCTATCAGCTTTCGAAAGCGCCCACCAGAAATCCATTAGTCTAAACCCAAATCGGTAATCGATGTACATTAACCCCGTATTGTCCTGGAAATATAAATCCTCAGATAACCAATATCCTGCTATACCTTTTCCTACGATTGTACCCTCAATAATGGAGGGCCTGGGACGCACGGGAGACACATTTATTATAGTAATTAATTCTACAACGTTGTTAGGTTCAAATCCGCTCCGATACATAAAGGATGTTCTACCAATAACGCAAAATCCCATAACGACAAATCCGATAGCCCATAGAAAGATTATGTTGTTTATAGTAGTTAAAGTTCCTAGGGGCAAAAAACCGATAAATCCTAGAATCCATACAGCTGAAAACGCAATTAATACTATGAATATTATGGTGGGTAATTTTTTTATGAAAAGATCAGTTATAAATTCACCAGCCATAGATTTACCTACCTGCTGTTCTTTAATTTTTCTTGCTTCGGAAAAATCGTATTCAATAGGAACTCCATATGTTGCACATTGTTCGTTTAATCGTTGAATTCTTTTTGCTGGTAATGGATGCGTGCTGAATATTTGAAAGTATTTTGCCCAAGGGTTAAAGAGGTCCCACCCTGCAGCAGCTTCAACTGCGTATTTTGAGAGTTTGCCGTTATTATCCATAGTTTGAACAGCTACATCTTTAGCTTTCTTTGGATCAAAAATTCCTAATCCTCGTAGTGCTCTCACTCCAGATTTTTGTTTCTCCTTAATCTCTGCTTTCGTTCCATTTGCTAGCAGACCATAGGCGATTTTGACGAGCGCTGTTGATAAATAATTTGGATTTTCAGTTAATTCTGCGGCATGTTGATCTGCGAAATATTCACGAATTCGACTCACGACCAGTGATATTAAATAGCCGATGTAATAAGAGATATAAGAGACTACAGCTACGACAATTAAAGCTAAACCGATATAACTTCCTGCGTCGTCATCTTTAGAGCTTCTAAAACTTGAAAACCGTGCTGTATAGTAAGACCATCTGGCAACCGTTAACAATACTAAAGGAATTGCAAACACTACCGTCATTAAAATAAAATCATTATGTACGATATGACCTAGCTCGTGAGCAACCACTGCTCTTTGCTCGTTCTCGTCTAAGTAATGTAAGATACCATCCGTAATTACTAACCTTGCGCTATTCTTAGACCATCCAAACGTAAAAGCTTGAGGGTTTAGGTCGTGAATTATTCCGATTCTGGGTGGTTTAATTTCCCTAATTGCCACAACTTTGTCTACTACGTCAGCTAAATGAGGGTATTTGTTGGCAAAGGTTTCGTATTCGATCCAATCGATTCTGTAAATCCACCTTACTATTAATGGTGAAATCCCATATTGTAATAATACGATCCCAACCGTAAATGCAATCATCAATAGAAGGCCCAAAAGATTACTAGGTAAAAACCATACGCCTATAACAAACACAACGGCATACATGAGTGCAAATAGAAACATTACTGCTAGCGTAGATGCTAATTTTAATCCCATTAAGATTCACTCAATATTTATATTAAGTTATTACATTTATGATAAATTCTCTAATTGTTAAATTACAACAATTATGATACTCATGCAGTCACTAATAAATAATTTTATCTATTTGAATTTGTAAGTGTAAATTAGATTTCGAAAAGAATAAAATAGATTAGTTTATTATTATTTCAACTAAATTTTATGGTTTGGGTGGTTCTACTATAGATACTATGGATGCTAAGCTGAAGCGTTTATACGACGCAACAGACAACCTTATAAAACAACAGTTTTATAGAAGTGGAAGCGATATTGTCATAGGTAGAACACCAGAAATTTCAATTAAAATAAAAAACTCGGGTCAAATTATCAAGAAATATATAAATTTGTTTAATGACAACCTTCATTATTTCTTAGAAGGTCAATACTTGAATTTTTTTAAACCTTTTATGAAAATAAAAGGAGTTGATACCAACCACATAAGTGAGATAGATCAAGACATTCAAATCAAACTGGCAGCAATGCATGGTACCGAATTTAATGTTGTACTTATGTATACAATCGTTGTCAGTTCATTAACAACAAGCATACGAGAGATTCAGTTTAATACTTCACTACAGGAAGTTGTTGGAAGAGCGAAGAAACACTCTGCTAACTTGAGTAAAAAGCAAATTCAGAATGAATTAGAAAAACTTTTTATGCGAAATAATAAAAATGTATCGATTTTGTACAACTTATCATATATTGCTGCTTTAGCAGAGTCGTTTAACTATTTGAAAACAGCTCGTATCTGCAAAATTCAAAAAAGTAAATATATTAACCGTATAGTAGATTTAGTAATGAATTCAAACGATCAAATCTCTAAATAGAATGGGTGTCAATATATTCTAATTACGGAATTTCATCAATTTTATAAGAAGAAAGGTTTAAACCTAGAAGTCATAAAAACTTTTCAATCAATTATTCTTTCATATTTCAGGCAATATGGACGAGATTTTCCTTTTAGAAAAGACATTACACCCTATAATGTGCTTGTTTCCGAACTAATGCTGCAACAAACCCAAACTAATACGGTAAGTGATAAATTTAAAGAATTTATTAAGAAATTTCCTGATTTTAAGTCTCTGGATAATGCTCCTCTTAATGAAATTCTCAAACTTTGGCAAGGTTTAGGTTATAATCGAAGGGCAATTGCTCTAAAAAATATAGCCCAAAGGGTAAATGAATATAATGGGATTTTGCCTGCTGATGTTGAGATATTAAAATCTTTTCCTCAGATAGGCCACAATACTGCCTCTTCAATAGTTGCGTTTGCGTTTAATATACCTACCTTTTTCATAGAAGTTAATATCAGACGCGTTTTTATTTATTTTTTTTTCCCTGGTAAAGCTTTAGTTGATGATAAAGATATCATGCCACTTGTAAGAAAAACACTAGATACTGCAAATGTGCGTAATTGGTATTATGCTCTTATGGATTACGGAGTTATGTTAAAAAAAACACATCCAGAATTGACTAAAAGAAGCGCCCATTATCGAAAACAGTCAAAATTTAAAGGATCGAACAGAGAAATAAGGGGTAAGGTTTTAAAGCTCTTAATCGAAAGAAAACTTTTGACCGAATCTGAGATTCTTAGGAATTTAAATATTGAATCTAAAAAAGTAGGATTTATATTAAATCAATTAACACGAGAAGGATTCATTGATGGTAATAAGGATGGATATTTCATAGCTTAAGCCATTTTCTTTAAATAATCAGAAATATTTTTTGCGATTTTTTCTTGTTTTTTCCACTCACCATAAGCTAGGCCTCTTGAACTTAATTTTGAAATTGCGTTTATTATTTTCGCGTCAACTTCTTTCACATCTTCGTAGGCAAACATCGTAAGTGGTAAAGGCATAAATGTGTGGGAATGAATTTTTGCTCCCATGTCAGATATCTTATACATAAATTCTATCGTAAGATCAATATCTTCTTCCGTTTCATTCGGTAAATTGAAAATGAAATCTACATTTGGTGTAAGCTCTGCTTCTACTGTTAATTTAACTGCATTATAAACATCATCAACGGAATGGCCTCTGTTACATGAATTTAGAATCTTTTGACTCCCAGATTGAGCGCCTATTACGATGTTGTCATTAGCAGCGTATTTTAGAACTAATTCTAATGTCTCTTCAGTTACATGCTCAGGTCTAACTTCAGAAGGAAAAGATCCAAAATACATCCTCCCTTCAGGTTCGATTATCTCTTTAATATTAATTAATAGTTGTTCTAATATAGGAAGATTTAGAGTTTTCCCGTCATGCGAACCATAAGAAAAGGCATTTGACGTTATAAACCTAATATTCGTTTTATCGTACTTTTTCATAACACTAACAGCATTACAAATTGATCTGATACTTCTATGCCTGGGAAGCGTCCCTGAAAGATAAGGCGTTTGACAAAAATAACAAGCATAAGGACAACCTCTCGTTATCTCAATAGCTCCAAATTTTACGTTTTTGATTGGAAGAGGAGGATACTCATCCAGATCGATCCATCTTCTCTTTTTTGTTGTTATTAATATTTTATCTTTATTAAAATAAGAAATGCCTCTAATTGCGTCAAGAATTTTATTATTTTTAAGATTGTAAAGTATTTCAATTAATGTTTCTTCGCCTTCCCCTACTACAACTATATCAAATCCCATTTTAAGAGTTCCTTCTGGATCACCAGTTGGATGTGGACCTCCTGCAATAAATAAAACCCTATCTTTATATTTAGTTCGTAATTGTTCGAGCAAGTCGTTAATTTCCCATAATTGCGTTGTGAAAAAAGAGATGCCTAATACTACCTTTTGATGATTTTCACAAATACTTTCTAATTTATTAACCAGATTCTCAGAGCCCCTAACAAAGTAAAATTCAATTTCATCCAATTCTTCAACTGTTTCTAATGCTCCCATCAATGCATTGAAGCTGTAAATATTTTTTTTTTGATAAAAGAAAACAAATGCAATTTTTTTACTCAAAGCTAACACATAATAATATTATACGTGATTTTATATTTAGAATATAGAATCTATCATAAATTAAAATTATATTACAAAACCAAAGTAATCAAAATTAAATGTGAGAACGCTATGCTTTTTGTAGATTTATTTGCTTTAGATCCTTCCACTGTGGGGATTGCCTGGTTTGATTTTTACTCGATCGGACACTTCTGCTTTGGAATAGGTATGTTCCTTTTTTTTAGTTTATTTTATACCATTCCAAAACACAAAGGAAAAACACCCATATTTTCATTACTCTTTGTTTTCATCTTAACTTTGGGAATTCTGATACTATGGGAGGTTTTAGAGCACTTTTTATTTATCAACCTTGGCTGGAAATTTGAAGGGCGCCCCGATAGCTGGCAAAATATTACGACGGATTTAATTATCGGTGCTATAGGCGGTATTATATCTTGGATCTTTTGCCACGAAGTTTTTGTAAAGGACAGAAATATTTGGGTTTACTATATTTTTGGCGTCATAGCATTTACATTGTGGCTTGTTGTGTTTATGATACTACGCGCTTTTACAATAACATAATATACCTAAACTTATTTTTTTATATTTTATTTCTTTTTTTACTATGAGTACTATAAACTGAATTAGAGGTGAATTCTGTTAATATTGAAGATTACATTGAATATGGAAGGGGAACAATTCCTTTGATTTTCTCAGTTCCTCACGGTGGCACTTTCAAATTTGAAAACATTCCAAATAGGACAAATGGTATTTATGGTGTAGATAAGGATACAGTTAGGTTATCATTTGATTTAATAGAAAATATTAACGAACTTTTTAAGATAAACTCCAAAGATATTAAGTCGCCATCTTGTATAATATCTAAAGTTGAAAGAGCGAAAATAGATTTTAATAGGAAAGAATCAGAAGCATTTAATGTTAAATCAAGTTTGGCTAAAGAAATATACCAATCTTATCATTATAAGATTCATGAGTTAATTTCTTACAATTTAAGCGAATATAAGCAATCGCTATTGATTGATATACACGGTTTTGAAAAAGCAATGAGACCTATAGGATTTCGCAATGTAGAATTGGTTTTAGGCACTAATAATTTGCAATCTATGTTTGAAGATAAAATCCAAAAGAAGGATTGGGGTAAAAATTTTCGTGGAAAAATAATAAAGAAATTCAATGATTTAAACATCCCAATCGCTCCAGGTCATCCCTGCAGGAGAGAATACGTGTTAAAGGGGGGATATATAATACAAAATTATGGAGCAAGTCGAATTAGAGATAGCCAAGCTATACAGATAGAATTTTCAGATACTATTCGTCTTTATGATGAAGAATTAAGACAAAAAACTTTAAACTCCTTGGCGCAACTATTTTTTGAAGAATTTAGTTTGAAGGGATGAAAGGATTTCTCTTTAGAATCGTTTTTAAATAAGAATTTTATGATGAATTATAAATAATAGAACTCTTTCTAGGTTATATAAAAATTAACCCTATCGTTTTAACATATTTTTATGAGCGAAAATAAGATTGACATTAGCGATTTAGAATCGTTTATTAGTGGTTTAAAAACGGCTCTAGATATGCTTGATGGCGCTGATCCGTCTCAATCAAAAGGTTTTCAGGCTGCGTTATCTAAAACGATCTCCGCGTTAAGGATAAAAAAAACTGAAAAATTTGAGCCACTCCCTAAGATCTTGGGTAATGTAACTAAAGAGGGTATAAAAAAGTATTTATTAAAAGAATTGGAACGATTAATGCATTATTTAGATACACAAGAATATCCTAGGAGCAAATTTGATTTAGTAAAGAAAATCGTTAATTTAAGAGCTGAAATTAATAGATTATAATACATTTTAATTTCTTTTCCTCATTTTAGTATTTAAAGGTGGTTCAAATTTTAATTGATGTTCATTGTCATATAAATCTATATTTAACAATTGATAAAGTTATTAAGAATGCACGCGATGTGGGGGTTGAGAAAATAATTGCTGTGGCAATGAGTTCCATAAGTCAAGAGAGAGTTTTAGAAGTAAGCAGTCAATATAATGAGGTTTTTGCCTCATTAGGAATCCATCCTGAAGAAATAATAATGAACGATAAAATAGAACAACAACTAGATTCAATAAGTGCCTTAATTCAAAAAAATAAACAAAATATATGTGCTATTGGAGAAATTGGTCTAGATCACTACTTCGTTAAAGATAAAGCGCTTTATCCTCTTCAAAAGACAATTTTTGATAAAATGTTATTGCTCGCTCAAGATTTGGAACTCCCTGTTAATCTTCACACAAAAGGAGCTGAAGAGATAGTTTTTGATACCTTACCCTCTTATAAAATCCCCAATATTAACATCCATTGGTATACAGGACCAGAGAACTTTTTAAAACTTGGTATGGATAGAGGATATTATTTCTCAATTACACCAGCAATTAGTTATTCACCAGTTGTAAAGAAAGTCGCTTTAAATATTGATAAAGAACACCTACTTTTAGAAAGCGATGGGCCAGTTAAATATTCCGGGAAAATAGGTGTTCCGGCAATGGTCAAAAAGGTATTAAATGCCATATCAAAGATAAAAGACATTAATTCAGATGAATTAGAAAAACAAATTGAAGAAAATACAAGAAGGATTTTTCCTAAGATCTTCTAAATATTTATCTTTATTAATCCAATAAGCTCATTATCACGAAAATTTATACTGTAAAGAATTTCTTTAGCAGATTCATTTGATTGATCAATTCCTTCAGGGAATTTAGCTATTTTTTCACTTTGGGTAATGTTTATTTCATAATTAGGTCATCATAAACTAAGCCGTTCTATATGTGTTCTAATTGTTTTTAATATTGATTACTTACAATTTTAATGAAAATATTTTTAATGAAGAGTAATTATTCATAACTATCTATATAATAAAAAAAAGAAGTGAAATGGATGAGTAAAAAAGGTGCAAGAATAAAAATCGACGAATACAAAGGACCTTTAGGTACAATTAAAGGCTTTGAATTAACTGCTGGTAAGATAAGCTGGGGAGACGAAACAGAATGGGAACCGATGGGACCCCATCCAAAACCTGAAATTCCGACGCTGCGTTCTTGGTTTTTTAAGCTTATGGAACGATATAAACCGTTTTATATGCCGATCTGCGACCTCTGTTGTTTATGCACTTATGGTAAATGTAACCTCTCAAAAGGTCGAAGAGGGGCTTGTGGGATAACTTCGGAAACGCAACAATCAAGAATTGTCGAAGTTGCTTGTTGTGTTGGAGCAGCCTGTCATTCATCACACGGTGACCATCTACTCCATTGGCTAAAAGAGAAATATGGAAATGTTCCTTTAAATATGGGAAACAATATCGCTGTTGAAATGCCCATGACCCGACTAATCGTAGGCATGAAACCCGAAAACCTCGAGGATTTAGAAACTGCAATGGATTGGGTTCATTATACAATCACACAGCTTTTATCTGCTGGTCATACTGGTCAAGAATCAAGTAATATTGATTTTGAAGCTAAAAGCTTTTTAGCCGGTCTATGCGATGCTGTTGGCATGGAAGTTTCTGATGTGGCGCAAATGGTAGCATACGGAATGCCAATAGGCGATCCAGATGTTCCAATTGTTGAACTTGGCATGGGAACAATGGATACAGATAATA
>JAGXNZ010000220.1 GCA_019894655.1 Promethearchaeota archaeon
ACCAACCTCATTCTTTCTAATTCCGTTTTTATTAGTAATTCATTTTGATATGAGTACTAAAAAGTTGAAAATCGACTTTTCGACTAGTGTATTAAGGTTAGTTGGAGTCTTAATACCTGTATTATTGAACTTTGCACTTTTCGCGGTTTACCCTAAGTTATGGAGTGATTTTCTCTCGACTAACTTTACAGGAAGCAATCCTCTTGCTTTAAATTTCTCTTTCAGCCTGACAAAACTCGTGACGAATTTCTGTTATTTCTTCAATATTCCATTCAATCAGTTAATCGTATTGATAGTTTTAGTTGGATTAGTTGGGGGATTAGGATTTTTTTCTTACATATTGAGAAGGAGGGATAAGAATTATATTTTATTTGGTTATACAACTGGAATGACAATCATGCTCCTTACATACTTTGATAGTTGGGACCACCACCTGTTAAATCTAACTCCCTTATTGATTATCACACTCTTTAGTCTTCCAAGAAGAGCGAAATTGATAGATTACATAAAACCAAGTTTCTTTTTCTTCAATTTTTTTGATATTCTTTTTGTAGGTGTATGGTTTTTAACTTATCCCTTGTTTCCCTATAATTTTGTTGGTACCTTTTTTCTATTCGTGTTATTTTATAGCTTAACGAGGTATTTTCTAGTTAAAAGATTAAAAACTGAGGAGGTAAAACTCCAATGAAGGTTAAAAAAAGAGACATTTATACTAGTATAATACTCTTATTGCTTTTCATCTTAGGGTTCTCATCAAATGTGTTTGCTCTTGAATATCAAAATGGAATTAAAACTGACGATGAGTTAATTTGGAACTGCCATATATGCGATAATAACAAAATGGACGCGCTATTTGGAGATAACTGGAATCAAGCCGGAATTTTTGAAAACTTAAGTGCGAACAGAAGAATGAAATGGAAGGTAAATATGTTAGAAGAAAACTCTACGACTCTATCAGCTATATTTAATATATGGATGTGGAATTTTGAAGATAATTGGGGTACGCAAGATAACAGCTCTAAATTGTCATATTTAAAAAACCCAAGTCTATATCCGGAAGATTTCAATTTTACAGATGTATTACCATTTATTCCTTTTTGGCTTCCCGTTCCTGTTGGTGAATATTTAGGAGAAGTAGCTTTAGGTGATATTTACGACATTGATAATCGGGTATTACCAACTATAAATGTACAAATCATTAAAGACTCCATACATCCTAATGAACCTACGGAAACTGTTTACTTTATTGTTGTCTACAATAGTAATGGGATTCTGAGCTCTTTTAAGTTATATACCCAAGGTAATGTAGTCGTTGTTGACATTTCGTTGGATAATTTACCGATTTTTGTTATTCCTTCAACGATAGGTTTGATATTAACATTTATATGCTCTATTGTTTTATATATAAAGAAAAAACGGATTAATTGATCTCAATTAAATTTTACAATAAGTCACATGGATTATAAAGTAATATTGGATAACGGTAAGAAACGGTTAGCAGAACTCTGGAATCTTAAAATTGTGAAATACACAATATTAATTCATTTCTTTTACTTCTTTTTGTCCTTGATATTAACACTTTTCGTTTTTAGAACGCAGAGTGATTTTTACGTCTATTATAGAGTTGGAGAAATTTATGTAAACGATCCTAATAATCTTTACAACCCTGCTTATTATGTTGATGTTTGGCCTTTTAGATATTTCCCGCTATCAGCCTTACTTTTTGTCCCTTACTATTTAATGGGATTTAACTTAGGATTTATTATGTTCAATTTAATTAATTTACTATTAAACATATTTATCTCTATAATTCTCTTTAAAATTATACTAATAATTAGAAGAAAAGATCACGAGAAAGAAAATAGAAGAGTTATACTTTATATTTGTCTTTATTTAATCAGTTTGCCTCAGGTTTTTAATTATGTTTTAGGACAAATCAATTTATATGTGACCCTATTAATTCTATTATCCTTGTTCATTTTTCTTAAATTTAAAGAAATCAAATTTCAATTATTAGCAAGTATTGTATTAGGAATAAGCATTATAATTAAACCCACAACTATATTTATGATACCATTCATAATTAATCTCAACTACAACTTCGAGAAAAAAAGAATTACTTTTGATATTAAACTTAGCTTTTTAAGGCTATTCGGAGTTCTTTTACCGCTATCACTTAATATTATAATGTTTCTCATTTATCCTGATTTACTTAACGGTTTTTTAACTACTAATTTTACCGGTTCTGAAACTGTGCTTTTAAATCATTCCTTCAGCATTACTAAAATCATCTCAAACATGTTATTATATATTGGCTTCCCATCGAACGAATTAAATGTTTTACCCATATTTATTAGCGTCTTGCTTATTTTAGGTTGTTTGGGACTTATAATTTTTATTTTTAGAAGGTTTAATAAAAATTATTTGATATATGGATACACCTTTGGTATGTTAATTATGTTTCTTGCTTATTTTGACTCATGGGATCATCACCTTCTCAATTTAACGCCACTTTTAATTATAATGTTATTTAATTTACCACGAAATTCAGAAATTACAAGGAAATACATAAAACCTAGTTTTTTCTTTCTAAGCTTTTTAGGTCTAGTATTTACGGGAATTTTTTGGCTAACTGATACATTCTTTCCATTTAATTTTGCGTCTACTATCTTTTTAGTACTAATTTATATCGGAGTTAGCAGATATTGTTTACTAAAGAATTAATAGAAAATTGATTTACATCAATTTTTTCACCTGCTTTAACATCCTTTTTCTCCCATTTCAGTAAGTACTAATCTAAAACATAAATGATTAAAGTTAAATAATTTCTATTCTACACTTTACTTGAAAAATTGAAAAAATTCAATAATAAACGAATCCAAAAGACACTTTAGAAATTATGGTTCAAGAATATTTAATTATTTTTATGCCAGCCTTTTTATTAGGTATCCTTCATACTGCAATTCCATGCGAAGACAAAGCCATCTTCTTTTTTTGGTCTTCGGGAATAGCTAAAAATCCTTCTAAAAGTATTTTTATCTTAACGCTTTATGGATTGGGTTTAATTTGTGCAAATA
>JAGXNZ010000221.1 GCA_019894655.1 Promethearchaeota archaeon
ACATCTATAATCAAAAGGGCTAACGATTTAGAGAGCCTTATCAAGGGGCTTTGAATTTTTTACAATCTCATCCATTCTATTCAACTTATTTAATTTTTTATGACCATAAGAGAATAGTATACAAATAATAGTAGCATCTAAAAAGATTGTAAAAATCAAGTTACTTGAACTTGAGATTTTCGGCAGAAATACTAAATAAGAAACATTTATAGAAGCGTGAAAAATCATTGCTACCAAAATACTCCCATCAGTGCTATTGTAAAGCCATGTGAATATGACGGAAACGGAGATTATTGATATTGTAAAATTAATAAATGATTGATTTGCTTGAGGCGTATCGATAATAAAAAATAAAGGGAAGTGCCATGTACTCCAAATTCCTCCAAGAATTATACTTGATTCTAAGGCATTCCATTTAGATTGAAGAAGATCTAACGCGTAACCTCTCCACCCAAATTCTTCCTGAAAAGGTCCTCCAATAAAAAATGTGATTAAAATCTCTGTAAAAAGAAATCCATATTTCTTATATTCTAGTAAATCTATCGGATTAAATCCAAGGGGTAAGCTTGCTAATAAAAGTGAGAAGAAAGTTAATCCTGGAATTAATATTAATGAAATGTATAAGTAAACTTTTTTTTCACAATACCACCCCCTGTGCCATATAAGTTTAATACCATCCATCCCTCTTTCTACATAAGTAAGAAAAAAACTGGCTACAAGTGGTCCGAATGAACCGCATAACAATAAAATATTAAATAACGGAGAATAACCAATTACACCTAAAGAGAATAATAATTTAGGTAACCATAGCAGCCATGAAAAAATAAAGGTAATTATAATGAAATAATACAGATTTTTTACTTCATGTTCTAAAAAGATTCTCATGATAAAAATGGGATGAATTTAAGGAATTTCTTCTATTTTCATTATCTATAATAAATAATCAAAAAGTTTGATTTTACAACTCACATTATTGATCTTGCTTTTATATGGTAAGTCAATTTATATATTTTATTCTCCAATTGGAGTAGTTTATATAAAATCCGGTGATTAATGCATATTTATTTTTTCAAACGAAATTAAATTTAAATTGTGTCAGAATTAAAAATATAACAAAAAAAAAATATGTTAAATTATGGGTAAGAATAAGCGTTTAGATTTTTTAGAGCGAAGGCAGAGTTTTATTCAGCAAGACTATGAAAGTCCGGTTAAACAAATTCTTTCTTATCTCTGGGAGTACAAAAAGTTATTTACCGTCATTTTGATTATTGGTATGGTCCAGTCAATTCTTTTTTTAACATTTCCTCTGTTTTTAGGACCATCCGTGGATGTTCTGGTAAATCCCAGTATACCAATTGAAAACATATTTCCAATAATCCTAACGGTTATTCTCATACAAAGTGTTGCAGGAGTTTTTTTTGGGAGTCCGAATTTACCTCAATCGATGGATTGGGGCAAGAGTAATTTATAATCTGAGAAATGATCTTTTTTCTACTATTCAGCTAATGTCATGGTCTTGGTTTGACAAAAATAAAACTGGAGAATTAATATCTCGCACAACCAGTGATGAAAATTTGCTCAAAGAGCTCAGTCTACAAAAAACGGGGGGGTGTTGTTAGGCGTGTGCGGTGGTCGGAATTCCGAAGGGGAGGACTACCCTGGCGATTATATGAACGCGGTAATGATAGCAGGGCTTCCGTATCACTTCCTTTCGGCTCAAGTGAAAGCAAAAATAATATATTACGACAAAGTATTCAACAACCAAGGCTGGAACTTTGCCTATCTGTATCCCGCCATGCAAAGGGCTAACCAAGCTTCGGGCAGACCGATTAGAAAAGAGCGCGATAAAGGAGCGATAATTTTCATGGACGAAAGGTTCGACATAATGTCCTTCTTGCTGAGTGGGAAAGGTGTTAGCGGAATCAATTATTTAGTCTTTAGGGAAGATATGAGAAGTATTGATGGTAGGGTGTTCCATACATTTGGGGGTTATTTGCTAGCAGTAAATTTTCTTTCTCACGCGTTGGATCTGCGAGCAAGGTTAACTAGGGTTGGTTTGAATTCGGATTCCTTAGTCGATCTATATAAAATTGTATGCGAAGATGACAAACCGTTAACAAAAGCCATGACAATTACAGAGAGCGCTGAAAATTTTATTTGGGAAGAGAAGCTTGAGAAATTTGCTGTCGACAAGCTATTTCGATTTAGCGACGGTTCTGAATTAACAATTCCCTTGATATGTTGTAGATTCAGCCTTTAAATTGAGTTTAAGTCATTTCTTGGCATATAATTTTATCACCTAATCTAATAATTTTTTCATAACTATTTCGGAAGCACGGTGCTTTTCCCATAATTTTAAAAATTTCTTTAAACTTTCATCATCTGTGAAAATTTTATCTCTTGCTATTCTTTTAGCTTTTAGTATCTTGAGGAATCTTCGATCTAAAGTCTTTTCGTACGTGGATCCTAATTTATCAAGTCTGTCTTTTTTCTCGCAAGTTTTAATCGTTTCGATAGCAATTTGACCCGACATCATAGCAT
>JAGXNZ010000222.1 GCA_019894655.1 Promethearchaeota archaeon
AAAACTAATAATAATTGAAGCAGAAGCAAGAAGTAGAATAAATATAATCAATGAAACTAATAAAAAAGATAGAATATCCATTTTTTTTAATTTGTAGCTCGTTCTTTTGGTGTTAAAATATATGATACGTAAAATTATTATATATAAAACTACTTGGCTTATTATTTTTATTTTTTTTGGACAAGTTCCAAACTTCGTCGGAATAAATATTATTAAAAATAGTCAACATTCCTTAGCATTTTTAATAATTCTGATAACCCTCTCTTATAAGTATTTAATTTATGAAATTTAGGAAAAGATAAGTATATAAAATTAATTCGATAAATACAACTATATTTGAATTTTTTAGAAGGAATTTATTAAGATTTCTATGTCTTTAATATAATTATGGTTGATATCGTAACTGTTATAACTGGAATTGTTTTGGTTTTAATAGCCCTCCTATGTTTTAATTTCGCAATTATTTTTCAAAAAATGGGATTAAAAGAAGGACCTGAAATTACATTCGATAATGGTATAAAAGGAATATTAAAATCCTTCAAATCAATTATTAAAAACAAATGGTGGGCATTTGGAGCCGTTTTAGGAATTGTAGCTTGGTTTCCCTACATAATGTCAATAGGGTTAGTTGGAGTAATGGTTTCTTTACCTATAAACAGTATGGGAATAATCATTATGGTTCTTGCAGCAAACCGTATTTTAGGAGAAAAAATAAAATGGTACGAATTTCTGGCAATAATTGTAACAGCAATCTCACCAGTTTTGATTGTATTAGCCGGAATTTCAAATACTGTAATAAATTTGCAACTTTTTGTCTTCCCCTTCATAATTTTCTTTGTAATAACGGCTTCTATCACTATCTTTTGTTTAATAGTATCTATAAAAAAGAGAGGTACTAGCTCAGAAGGATTTTTTATCTTGCTTACGGGTTCCTTTTTACTTGCTCTTGGTAATGTTTTTACTAATATTTTAGCTCAAGCTGTAATTCAAGCAAATATCCAACTAACTTGGTATGTATGGGCTGAAATTTTTTTTGGCATCTTTTGGTTTGATTATAATCATTTATGGGTGTTTTTAGGATGGTGGGGGCTAGCTATATGTAATATTAGTAGCTTTGCCTTCTATCAAAGTGCTTTTCAAAAAAGTAGGGTAGCAGTAGTTTATCCAGTATTTAATTCAATAGGATTAACGATTCCCCTCATAGCAGGAATATTTGTGTTCCAACAAACATTTAATAATTATTTTCTTTTCTTTCTGGCCATAGTAATAATCTTTATAGGAACCTCCGCTCTTGGTAGATTTCAAAATGTTGAACAAAGGCTTTGATTATTATTATTATTATGGTTTGAAAAAAGCTGTTATCTTAAACTAGTGTCAAAAAAAATATGGATTTAATTAAAAATCTGAGTTAAACATTCGACCGTTTGCTTTTCGTTCGTAGCCAAGTAGTTTTGGTTGAAAACGGATGCGAAAAACGCGCGATCTTTTGGGTTGAAATATTTATATCCGAACTTATTCCACGCTGCCTCTTTGTTTAATGGTGCAAATAAAGCGATTTGATCTTTTACCAATTGAGTAAGCAGGATTGGAACTTCTTCTCTGGTAGTTGGTGCGAAAGCGTTCAATAAAATATCGTCGTTAAAGTTATCCCATGTGTCTTTAAATTGTATACAGAATCTTTTAATATCTACCTTGTTTTCTACGATTAATTTTGCCAAAGCTTTAATAGCGATATCATAAGATGTGGGGCTACTGTTTGATGGGGTTGATATTAAAGTACAGGGTAAACTACTTCCGCTGTTTTTATTGTGATGTAAGTTATACTCTGGAAGAATTTTTATCTGGTTTAATCCCAAGATATTTCTGACGTCTTTAATAGTTCCGCCTGTGTCAAAAAACCTTTTATTTATTATGTATATCAGAAGCTTCTGAGCGTGAATTTCTCCAAAGTAAGGGTAATCTGAGGCGTATAGAAGGTATTCGGACCAATCTCGATTATCGATTCTTATTTTATTTTGTGCCCTAAACCATTTTCGAAAATCTTCTAAAAAGTTCCCAGCCCCCTCTCCATGAAGCATTGATAAATCACCATAAGTATTCGGTTGAACAATCGCATTATAGACTTCGTAATCACCAATATTTCCTTGAGCGAAGTGTGCGATTATAACCTTGAGATGAGGTAATAACTCTGGATAATGTTGCGCTAATGTTGTTCTAGCTGATTTAATTAATTCGGCGATGTCCAATATTGAGCCTCTTCCGCGAGTATCGAATATAACGGGCATGGAATGACTTGCGGCTTCAATTAAAACTTTAAGTGGATTGCCCGTTTTAATATCATCAATCCATCTTTCTGATCGAGGATGCAATTTTAGACCCCGAAGACCTAACACTTGTCGCGCGTTTGTTACCTCCCTTATCGCCTTTTCTCCTTCCATAGGATCGCAGCGGCCGTATCCAATTAGTTTCATAGAAAATGGGAAGCGCGTAGTAAATCTGGAAATGTTAATATTGCTAGCTCGATACAAAGCTTCTGGATGCTTGTCTCTGAAAACATCTTGAAACGGGAAAACTACACTTTGGTCGATAAAAGAATAAAAATTCGATTTCGATTTTAAATCGGAATGTTTTTTGCCCAACGATTCCAAAGCAATATAGAGTTTATCTGTAAAGGGGTAGGGATTGAACTCCCAACTTATCTTTGTGTGTTTACCATCCATATTTGTTGAAAACGACTTTTCTCCTGTATTTGCCCAATGGGATTTTATCCTACCCTGGACATTGCCCCAAAAGTCGAATGTTCCTGTTCCCGGCGCTAAAGGATTCATCATGGTTGCGCCATCCTCATCTTCTCCAAGGTGTGAATGAGAATCGATTACAAATATATTTTCCACTCGAGTTTTTCCTTCTTGTTCAATAGTCGCAGTTAGCATAGTTTTCCATCACAACTTTTTTTTTAAAAATCATTATACCTATTCTCTCATTTCTCTTGGAAGCGATAAAACTCCAGTTAATGGATTATTTAAGGGATCCTGACAATATTCAATCGTAAAGTAAATCAAATCGTATAAGATGTTAGGATTTTCGTTATTATCTAACTTATACTGATAAAGACTTAACTGATATTCTGCTTCTGTTATTGGAGGTTCAGCGTAGCTTACATTTCCAAAAACCGACTGAAGGATAGGTTTAAGAAACGGAGAGTAGAGGAATCCTAGTTCTTTTAGGACATCCTTCAAATAGAAGAACATTCTTTGGCAAGCTTGCATCATGTATCTAACTGGTTTATTTTCAGGGCCTAGATATTGCTCAGCAAATTCAGGATCATATTGTGCGAGATGCTCTCGCGTAAGGTTCTGGGGCCGAAATAGAGAAATTAATCCCCGTTCAATTGATGTCTTTCTGTTATAAGCAATTGTCTCACTTCCCGCATCTGGTACCCAAACTCCTTGCTCTAATAACTTTCGAGCCTTATAGCACATTGCCTCTAATAAAAGAGCAATTCCAATTCTACGACAGATTGATATTTGCGCATCGCTAATCCTGATTTCTATGGTACCCCAATCTGACACAGGGAACACATCTTGGAACCTTCCGTCTTCTAGACTCGCTTTTTGTATGGTTTGGAGGAAATAATTTATAGAATTCTCGCTAAGATCCGTTAAATACGGAATGAAATGCTTAGGATCGTTATTACTAAGCATTGTAACGTTATTTTTCAATCTTAAGGAGCGGATGCAATTTGGAGCAGTAATTCTATTATTAACAATTTTTACAACATCTGTAGGTTGGTTATTTAAGATTGGAGAATTACATGTAAGTGCAATAATGTGTGGAAGAAAATTTCTTATCATACAATAAGCTTGAACTTTTTCTAAATCTGATTTGAATGATCCAATGTGGCTGTGATCCGCTTGAGTCAGTCCGCGCATATATTCCTTAGCAGCGGGATTTATGGCAGATGCAATTATATGTAAATCATTAGGTAAGGTTGTTTTTGCGAGCAGAAACAATGTACTTGCCCAATATGCCATTTCTTCAGCATATTCGCATGGAGGGGTTACAAGTTCTAATATATAGGTCACTGCGGTTACATTACCATCGCGAGCAAATGTATCTATATCTACTTCTACTCCATTGGGTAAACGGTATCGGATATCCATGGCGTATCCTTTTTCAAGATCATCGCGACCATATGGTCTAGTGGTTACCTTTTGTCTTATATAATCAGGAATAGGTAAGAAATCCTCTCTACCTTCATATAAAATCTGATCCATAATTTTAATTGCGTCTTTCACGATTTCCTTCATTCTAAAGACCATTTCGTCGCCAGGAGGGTATTTCCCATCATCGTCAGCGATAATTAATTCCATTTCTATGCCATGTGTGAAAGGTAATGGCGTCCAATGTTCGATATCTGCAAGAATCTCTGCCCACGATCTTTCAGGTATTAAAACTTCTCGGTAGT
>JAGXNZ010000223.1 GCA_019894655.1 Promethearchaeota archaeon
AAACTTTAGTTTCTATACTGTTAAAGCATGAAAAGTTAATTAATTTTTTCATTTTTATTAAAGCTCCAGATTCAACTTTCTTTTGAAATCATTAAACAGTGCGTATAATTCGTCTGCGATTAAATCTCTATAGTTCTTATTTGTGCTAATTCTTCGATGTTTATGTTCATATTCTTGAAATAATTTTCGAAGCTTTACTTTACTTAATTCCAAACCAGGAAACTTGTCAAATTGTTTTTTCAAATCAGTGAAAAGACTGAAGATCAAGTCTTCGTCGTGAAAATCGTTCAATTTTAGCGCATCCATAAGCGTTATAAACGAAGAAGTTATTTCTGAAGTAATTTTAGGGATTTCAAGAAAGGAGGAACTCACCGATTTCGAGTACATTTCAGCAGGAAATTCAAGTGGGGATATTTTATTAATAATAGCAATTGCTTGATAATATTCGTCTGCATAATTCATGCTCTTCAACATTTCTGAAAGTATTAAATTATGTTTACTTAATGAGATATTAATGGTAAGTAAATTATTCGTAGCATTTTTTATTGATTTCTGGAAAAATAAATCTTTTAAAATACCACTTTGGTATTTTTGAGCTAAACTTAAGATTGTTTTAATTACAGAGTATATTTCGGATTCTAATTTAGATTTTATCTCTATATCATTTTTTCTGTGATTTTTCATCATCTAGGTCCTAGTAATCTTCTTTTAAAAAATAAAAGTAGGGCGCAAGAAATAAAAGAGTACGGCAACAATTATCCCAATTATTAATGATGATATTAACACTCGGAATGTGGATGAGTTGGATAATTCTCTAATAGATAGAGAAATTAGAATGGGAACCCAAATAGCAATTGTTAACCCTTCAATTAAGTGTAGAATAGTCCATACTGGTGTGTCAAACAACGGAGCGCTTAAAGTTACAAAGGAAGGTATGTTTGGTATATCGATGGTAGGTAATCCTATTAGAATTATCAGAGTCTCAATTGCGGTTATCAATAAATAGGGTGCAAATGCGGTTAGCATCATTTTGAATTTTGAGGCTTGTTGTTGGTGTAATGTTCCTCCTTTATAGATGCTAAAAACGCTCATTTCAGCTTCGCTGTATTTCTCGGTTTCATCATTCTTATCTCCAAAACGAGCTTCTAATCGTTCAGAAAAATCTACAGCAATGTTTGCTCCTCTGGAAAAAATCCATATAAGAATAAATGCAAAAATGAGATAAAACAAAAATCCAAATGCAAAAAACGCTATAAAAGCTGCCAAATCAATAAAGACCCTCCCTAATGTTAAGGGGGGTATTGAAGTGATATTAATATGGGAAAAAAAAGCTAAACCCATTAAGCCATACAACAACGCATTGAACAGCAGAATTATTAACCCCGGTGCGGCTTTCCTTTTATGGTTAATGTTCCAAAAAGCTCTATTTGGTTTAGTAAATAACCACAGAATTGTAACGTACCAGCGAGCAGGAGAAGTGAATTCCTCTTCGATGCGCTTAAAAATAGAAAAATTTTCTATTCTTTCGATTCTAAGCCGTCGACCACAGAAGGGACACGCGTAATTATCCGATTTTGAATCATTACCGCAACGTGGACAACGAGACATTTTATGAACACTTCTAAATCTTTATGAGTATTTTATGAAAATTTTTGTAAGCGCTTTTAAATCATATAATAGTCATCATTTAAAAATATAATTATCATCGTTTAATAAGGTTCACTCCCCTAAAAACACAGAAGCAGCGTTCAAAACGATCTCACAATCGCAATGACCCCCGTAATGCTGGCATAATTTTAAAAATTGGTCTTGAACTTCTTGTTTGACACCCATACGACTCAAAATTTCCTTCGAAAGAGGATAAGACTGTCCACCGCACTTTATGCTTGAGCGTATTATGTTTTTTATCCCAACACCTTCTTCACCGCTTAACCTCTTGAAAAATTCGTCTATGACGCTCGCATCCATCTGAAGCTCCGTTCTCAGCTTCGCAAAATATACTAATTCCGAGTTGCACTCTATACAAAGCCATTGTCTCATATCTGGTCGATATATCATGTCTTTATCGCTGTAACCACAATGAAGACAACTGCAAATGGACAATCCTTCCATTGAAGTTAGCTTCGCTATCTCTTTCTGAGGGGAATTTCTTTCACGAAGCGAAATCCTAATGTCAGATACCCACAACTTAAGCAATATTCTAAGCTCATTCCTAATCCTTTTAATCCGAGGATTTTTAATTATGATTGCTCTTTCTTTCTTCATATTATTATTATTTAAAAATTTCTTTACTGAAAGGTTTTTTTTGAATTTAAAGGTATTTTTGAATTAATTTCGAACATTTTTCGATTCGAAAATATAAAAATATTCATTTAGTATAAAGTCGTGTTTAAAAGTGAATTTCATAGCAGTTTCTTAACTTAACAATTTTAAAATCTTTTTTAGTAAATCGTTTTGTTAACTCTAAATTCGTTCTTGTATGATTAGTTATTTCTAATACTTTAATACATGATTTTTCTTTAATATAAGCCATTAAGGGAATTAATTGATCGCTAAGGTAATTATCTATAGGAATTTTATTTTGAATGTAAGAGATGATTTTTTGAGCTGCCATATTACCGAGCTTTTCGGATGGGGTTTTTTTATCTCCTAAAAATGTACCTGATGAAATTATTCCCCCGGTGTCTGATTGAGCCCATAAAGACACTCCTACGCCCGGACTAATTGAATCTACCCACGTGAATTTGATATCTGTTTCAACCTTTAAGTCTCTTTTTAACCTGTGTTGAATAGTTTTTCTAATTCTAATTCCAATATTATCTCTATTCCTCCTTAATTGATTTGTTATAATTATCTCTCCATTTATTCTTTCTATATTACCCAATTCTGTTAAATTTATTGGCTTCAAGGTTTTTTGGGGAGGAAAAATATAACAATTAACTTGTGCTCCTCCTTTTGGATAGAATCCATGTTTAAGGATATCAATCTTTATTTTTAGTCCTGATGCTTCAAAAATTTTATAGGTAACTGTTTTGAGGTAGTTTAAACTAGGTGCCCATTTGCCAAATGTGCCACCACCTCTAAGTATAATCTCAATTTTTCTGGGTTTTTTAAAACCTAAACTTGCAATTTGAACGGGTTGTAAAAGCAAGCCAATACTCGCTGCAGTATTAATATTTAAGCTGAGGGCACTATTTGCTTCGTTGGTAGTATGAGGTATTAGCGATAATTCTCGCGTTCCAATATGACACGAACTTAAGGTACTATTTGATATATCGGATAATGTTTTCAATCCGAGAAGATGCTGTAACCTTAAACCTGGCTTCGGCCGATTAGCTCTTATATTTTTTATTACTATAGGTTTTTTAAATAAAATAGAATAAGCTGCGCTTAGGCGTAAAATAGCCCCTCCTCCTTCTCCTTGAGAACCGTCGATCTCTAAATAATTTTTGTTATTCAAGCTGAATTCACTGTATTAGATAAGATTTTGATGCGTTCAATTCCATTGTAATCCTTTATCAAATGTATTACCTCTTTGGGGACTAAGGCCGTCCAGTTCCTATCATTCTTGCTTATTAATTTTCTAACATTTGATGCATTATATTTTTTCTTAAATATTCCTATTTTTTCACCAACGATATATCCCTCATTCTGAAATAGTTGGCGAACCCAATCGCTATTAGCAAAAATAGTATCAAAGTTCCCAACAATAGTAATAACATGGTTTACCCACTCACTCGCATTGAAAATATCGGGAATGGGATATATTCTAAACCTTTGTGAGGTTATACCTCTCTTGTTTAACGCAGATGTTATAAAATTGATCCTCTCTTCATAAGTAAAAGGATTGATTTTTGTTTTAGAAAGTTGAGAGCTTCCAACTCCAATTTTAATTGTTTTATATGTTTTTAATATCTTATTAAGCATGTAAATATGACCGTGGTGTAATGGTTGAAATCTCCCAAGAAATAAAGCAATATCTTTTTTTGAAGAAATTTTCCTATTTTTGTTAGTATTGAGCCTAAAAATTTCCTCTACATCTAACATAAGTAGTCTATTCCAAATTAGTTTAGAATGATCTACTGATTTTTCGTTCTTTATTATTGATAATAATTCTGATTTTGAATAAAAACGACTTCCACTGACTTCTAATTCATTTGGATTAGGTTTCAATTCTACATCGTGATTGACTAATCCTACGAAAACATAGGCAATTTCAGTTGTTCCCTTATCTTCCTCTGAAATGAGATCGTAAAATAAGAATTTTTCAAGGTATTTTGGGAGTATACCAAATTCTTCCGCTAATTCTCTTTTTGCTTCATCTCGTATATCATTTAAATTTAGATTTTTTTTATATAAAATGTGCCCAGAAGCAGAATCTGTATAGTATTCAGGGAAGTTATTTTTCTTTTTACTCCGTTTTTGAACTAGATAATAAATTTGGTTATTAGAGGTTTCAGTGATTAGAAATATGCGAATTATAAGATGACTTACTCCTTTTTTATGAGCTTCTCCTCTATGCATAGGAAATATATGCTTTCCAATTTGCCCCGCTTGTAAAAATTTTATGTTCTCATCAGAAATACAAGCTATTACTTCTTCATCCAAGTCTTTACCTCCTATAATTCAACTGTTATAACATCTCCGACTTTTAGTCCTAAATCTTTTGCTGCATTGCCCTGATTTTTCGATATTTCTAAGAATCCACTCGATCCTACATATAGCTCAGAAAGTGTTTAAAAATCGTTTTAAAATAAATATATTTGTTTTATGAGTAAAATTATTTTTTCTTATATTTTTCATCAACTTTATAGAATTCTTCAAGCGCTTTCGATTTTAACCTATATTCTTCTTCTTTACCAAAATCGACGAGTTTTTTAGAAAGCTCGCTAGCATTTTTGTAAGATATATACGCTGAATGAAAATCTTCTCCTCTTAGGAAATTTCTTGCTTCATGAACTAATTTAT
>JAGXNZ010000224.1 GCA_019894655.1 Promethearchaeota archaeon
CTTACCATTTCAAAAAATACCTTTTTGATCGTAGTCTTTCCCGTACCGGGGGGTCCGATGAATACAACTTTCTTGGTTTCAACCATACTTATATAAAAGGGTTGACCTATAAAAATTTAAATCATGAGGATTTAGTTTTTAATTTTATGTACGTATTGCACTTCAAAAAGAAATCGTTACACCTCAGACTGCTTTCAGCGTGCATACAAATGTTAGAGAAGTGGCATAAAATCTCGGATTTTTCAAGTTTAATTGCTACCCTATGTAACCTCTTTTCTATTTCATCTCCCATTAAAAATCTCGTACTTAGATGTAATTCTTATAGCCTATTCCATATATAGAAATTAAACTGTTTCATAATCAAAATTTAACCAAAAAAAACTAATCTTTTACTAATTGTAAAATGTAGCAATGAAGGTATAGTTAGGCTCCGAAAAAAAGTTATTATAAATCCCGATATTTATGAAAAATTACTCCTCAAAAAAGGAGATATAGTTGAATTATTTAATGAAGAACTTCCTCTCTCTCTATTAGTAAGCAAACTCACCTAATATTTTAGTGTAATTATAATTTGTTGCCATTAAGAGCTAAACGTCTTATAAAAACTACATTTTAGAAAAAAGTTGTTGCATCTCTCACAATTTTGAGCTTCTTCACAGTAAGAAGCATAATTACATCTAATATTATGGGTTGAAGAACCACTAATCATCACTCTGTGCAGTCTTTTTTCAATTTCTGGACGCATAATCGGAAGTTCCTATTTGTTTCTATTTTAAAATAACATCAAAATTAATCAAGAATGAAATGCGGCTTTTTATTACTTTTGAAATAATTCCTCTTAAGAAGAAAGTCTACTTCTGATATCAACCAGCATATTACATCGTAAGGGGGGGAAGTTTGATATATTTTAATTGCTCGTTGTTTAATGGAATTCTGATCTACCTTTTGGAAGTTATTTTGTAGATAAAGCTGCCTTTCCGCTAGCATCCAGCATAAATTATCAAAAGTCAATTCTTTTTCTGCAAGAAAATAGGCTGCAACGCTAATATCGTGTTTAATATCATTATTATAATCGAACATTAATCTTCAAAGGTACTATAGATACTTATAGTAAAAAACCTAATTATTGAAAACTAAGAATTCTGAATCGAATTTAACCTAGAAGAAAATAAGAAGAACTTAATAAAAAAACTAAAGTAATGATTAATCCGGTGTTAATTCGTCTAAATCGCTCAAATCGAGTCCAGAATCCATCGTCTCGGGGATATCTGATAAGAATTCGTCTAAAACCTCTTTTAGCTCGTCTCCTGAGCGTTTCAAAATCAACCTAATTAAACCTATATTTATATCTGGGTCAGAAATAAGTGTAAGTACCCCTTTAGGGCCACAACTCGACGCAAAAATTTTCCCTCCGGTAAATTCACTCGTCACTATTTCTAAATCGCCCAGTTCGAGATTTTTTCCTTGTTCTTCACTAGCACAAAAGACAGCGCTTGCAATTGCGCCAATGCCATCAACATCTGCCGGAAAGTATGAAAATTTAGAGACGCTTGCGATGGTAAGTCCAGTTCTGTCAACTAATATTACTTTTTTAATTCCGCTCTCGGATTTTATTATCTTTGAAAGTATATTATCAAAACTTTTTGTGTCAATTGACAATTCTTACACCAATCTTAATTTACTAACCTTTAGTATAATATTAGATTTATAGATTTAAAATTGTTATTATTAATAAAAAAGTATATGTATATAAAAATATGTTTTTCCTATTCATTTTCAATTAAGGCGAGGGATAATTAGGAAATCCTATTAACAACATTATTCTTAAAAAGTGAAATCGACATTTTTTTTAAAGAAGATTCTTCTCTTTCACGATTTTCCTGTAGTGGTCCCTTTCTCTTCTGAGAATTTTAATTTCTTTCTTGAGATCTAAAATCTGATCCTTGACTGTTTCCTTTTCATTTTCTTTTGTTTTAATCTCACTTTTAAGATTTTTCATGTCCAGTTTTAGAGCAGTTAAGGAACCGATGTGAACCGAGTTTAGGTTCTCCAATTTATCAATTTCGTTTAACAATTTTTTTCGTATATTTTCAGATTCATCGAGCTCAGAGCTCAAGCCAATATTAATATTTTTCAAATCCTCTTTTTCTTGAAGAACCTTCTCTGTCTTAACTTCTAGTTCTTCGACTCCTGTGAGCTTATTTGTAAGTGATTCAATACCTTTCTCTTTTTCTTTTATAAATTCATCTCTTTCGTATATTTTTTGGTTTAGAATCTTCAAGTCGTCTATCAATTTAGCATTGTTTTGGTTCAGATCTGCCATCTGCTGACTCCATTTCTCTAATTTAATGTATTGCTCACTTATTTCATTTTTAAGTGATTGAATTTCTTCTTCATATTTTGTCTTTTCAGATACAACCTCTGTGTATTTTCTTGTTAATTCTCTAATTTTGCTCTTCTTTTCTTCCAAAAGGGCTTCAAGTTCGCGATTTTTGTTTTGAATTTCGTCATTTTCATTAGTCTTTATTAGATAATCTCCCTCAGGTTCTAAGTTACCTTCCTTACCATTTTCTAACACCTTATTCACCTTTGTAATTTGTTTTTCTCCTTCTGATTTATTTGCTTCTACGACACTTGTTTCCCCCTCAATTATCTCTTCCCAGTAAGTAGATAATTCACTATTTTTAAGCATACTAAAATATTGTCCTAATATATCATCAAAATTGAGAGCCTCTCTCTTAGGTAACAGTTCGTGAGCTATTCTTCTCAACATTCCTTCTAAATCTGTGTTACTAACATCTTCTTGAGATAGGAAAACACAAATCGCGAAATTCGGTTTTCCCACATAGTGTCTAAATGAAAATCCTGAATAAAAGCTATTAAGATAAACATCATTATTGAGTAGTATTTCAGCAAAATGGGGCTCCATCTTCTTATCCATGTGAACCATGGCTAATGCTTTTAAAACTTCTGGTGTAATCCCCAAAAATTCGCAAATATTGCTTGGATATTGTGTTTCAATGTGGATCTCGGATTTTTCGTTGAATCCTAAAACAATTATGCCTTTCAATCAACTCAACGCATTTGATTAAATTTTGCAATCTTATCACTAATAAGGTAGCACCATTTATGTATATTGATTAATTTTAAAATTCCTTCATTTATAAATTCCTTAAAGTAGCTCTCAATTATTTGTAAATTTACACTCTCTCCTTTATTATTAGCTTGTTTTTCTATTGAAAGACATAAGGATGAGACTTACCGAACAAATTAGAATAAAGAAGACAGCATACCTCTCGTACTTATGCCATCTATCAAAAAACATCTATAATGTGGCAAACTATTACATCAGGCAAGAATTTTTTTATTTAGGAACTTGGCTAAGATACTACGATTTATGGTATATGTTAAAAGATAAAGAAGTGTATCAAATACTTCCATCGCAAACATCTCAACAGATATTAAGAGTAGTGGATAAGAACTGGAAATCTTTTTTTAATATGTTTAAAAAATGGAGGGCAAAACCAAGAAAATATCAAAGCCGCCCTAAACCTCTGAAGTATAAGAAGAAAAACGGAGAGTTTATGCTTATTTTTACTAATCAGCAATGCCGAATCAAGGAAGGTTACTTACATTTTCCTGAAAAATTAGCCATATCTCCAATAAAAACGCGCGTAACAAACCAATTACATCAAGTAAGGCTCGTTCCTAAGGGAGAATGTTATATTGTCGAGATTATATATGAGCAGGAGATAAGAAGTCTAAAAGTAGATAAAACAAGAATTATAGGGATTGATTTAGGATTAGCTAATATCGTAACTATAGTAAATAACGCAGGAATACAACCTGTAATTATTAAAGGCGGTATTGCAAAGTCCACTAATCAATTCTATAACAAAAAATTAGCAAAATATAAAAGCGTTAAAAATAAGCAGGGGATCGCGTTTGAAACGAGGAGAATGCATATACTAACTCAAAGACGAAATAACAAAATTAATGACCAGTTTCACAAAATTTCCAGAAAAATTATTAATTATTGCGTCAGCAATGATTTTGGAACGATAATTATTGGGTATAATCGGTTCTGGAAACAAAAAATTAACATGGGGCGGAGAAATAATCAAAATTTTGTGCAACTTCCATATTTTAAATTGATATCTCAAATTCAATATAAATCCAAATTAGTAGGAATTGATGTTATCTTAGAAAAGGAATCTTATACCTCTAAATGCAGTTTTTTAGATAATGAATCGATTCAAAAACATAAAAATTACGCCGGAAAGCGAATTAACAGAGGGCTATTCCGAAGTAATAAAGGAATCATTATTAATGCCGATGTCAACGCGGGATATAATATCATTAAGAAAGTAATCCCAAATGCCGTATTGGTTGATGGGATAGAGGGTGTAGGGTTATATCCATATTCTATTGCTATTTCGTAAATAGAGCACTCAATAGAATAAAATTTAAATTCCACGAAGGGAAATTAAAAATAACCTGTATATTTCAATCGATATTAAACCATACCGTCTTTAAGGATCTATCTCAAAAAATAAAGATATAATTTTACACTTGTAGAATATTTTTAAAGAAGTAAAATAATAAGTTTGCAGAAATCCTTTGGCTTAATCATCTATACTAAAAGAGAATTAATTAGTTCTCTAAATTCTTTTACTTTGATCGGTTTGGACACATAATGATTAAATCCTGCTGATAATATTCTCTCCTTATCGCCCTTCATCGCAAAGGAAGTAACAGCAACGAAAGGAATATCTTTAAATTTCCCAATTTTTTTTAATTCAGTGCAGATTTCTATTCCATTCATCTCTGGTAATTGTATATCCAATATTACTAAATCTGGATTACCTGATTTTATAAGTTCAAAACCCAAATCACCTCGTGTTTCCTCATAAACGGAAATATCAGGAACAAGTTTTAAAATTGCTCTGAACAATTTCATATTTTTTTCGTTGTCTTCTACAACATATACATTCTTCATGATTTTACATCTTTTTTAACATTGATTTCTGTAATAAATGAACGTAAAGAGTTGATATACTTTTTTTTCTTAATATCTTTTAGATATGTTTATATATATCATTTTTTATAAATTATTTAAATTTATTTTTTAGCAAAATCTTAAACTTCTTACTCAACCACGGTTATTATTATGGTTATTGGTATTGCTTTGTTTAGTTGGGATCAAAAAATTGGAGCTGTAATTGATGTTAAATACCCTGAAAAGCTCGCCTTAAACAATGATTTGATAAATAAAATCTATATGACATTTGCTTATAGCGAAGATTTCGATAGAGACGAACTAATCGAAACAAGTTACAAAAATCAAGACTTATTATCCTATTGTGATAAAACACGAGTACCAGAAGTAGGTTACGAGATTATAACGCTCATTTTGGAAGAAAAAGAAAAAGTTAATATTTTTAAAATTAAGTCACAACTTCTTGAGTTCGGTAAAGAAACATTCAAAAAAGAAAAAAGTGAACGTAATAATTACTTTTTGGAGAATATTAGGATTTTTTTTGAAGGCAGCTCTGCGAAGAAAATCTTGTTATTAGGAAGGGCAGGAACCGGAAAAACAAGTATTAAAAAAATTATATTTGAAGGATTGGATCCAAAAGATTTGTTGTATAATCCTCTCGAACCAACTCGAGGTATTGCTCCTACCGTTTATTCTTGGCTAGATTTGAAATTGGGATTATTTGATTCTTCAGGACAAGAATTAAGTTATTTATTAAATAATGAAACTGATAGCGAGCATGCTTTAGCATTTGAAAATACTGATTTCATAGTATATTTGCTTGATTACCCGGGTTGGATTTCTCAATCTGAAGAAATTATAAACGAGATTAAAAAAATCCAAGAAATTATGGGAAAAAAATCGCAATCAGCAAAATTGCTCTTATTTTTTCATAAAATAGACTTACTTGGAAAAGAGATAGATAACAAAGATTTGAATAAAATAGAGGATAATCTAAAAAAACAATTGGACTTGCCAATACATTTTACGAGCATACATCCCGATTTGATTTACAGCCTGTATAATGCGTTTTACGAGATATTAAGTAGCTCATCTGCAGAAACTGCAAAATTAAGAGAAATTTTAGAGAGCGAAGTAAAATTCCATCCTAAATCCATGCTCTTTATTACTAATAAATCTAATAGTATCGTCGTCCAAGCAATGACAACAGATTTCAATACTGTTATAATAAATCATTCACATAAACTTATTGCACAATTAAATCAAACATTTGAAGATATGACTAAGAATGGCAACATAGATCACTTAATTCTTTCCAGTTATGATAATTTAAATATTATTATGAACAACACTAATTTGTCTAAGTTTAGCTTGAAGTATCTAATTTGTATTTCTGAAGCAATAACGGTGAACAAGTTAATTTGGTTAGTTGGTCAAATAAGAACAAAACTTAAGGATTATTACTATTTAAATAAATGATTTATATTTTGAAAAGGTAGGAATAAGCGTATAGATTATGTCTAAAAAAGTTATTTTTGTAGGTCCAAGTGGAGCAGGTAAAACTACTTTACGAAAAATTTTTTTTGAAGGCGAAAACGCCTCAAAATTGTTAGAATACGCTTTAGAGCCTACATACGGGGAAGAATCGTTGATTCTTCGTTTGCCTGGTCTTAATGAAGATGTCGGAGTTTTCGATTTAGCTGGGCAAGAGAATCAAAGATGGCTTGAATCCGAGGATAAATCTATCTTTATTGATACTAAAGTTATAATGATAATTATTGATATAACAGCTGAGTTCGATTTGATTCTTGATTTTATTAGAAAAGTTATTGATATTAGAAACAAAATAACCCCAGATTCATTTGTTTATGTTTTGATGCATAAAATCGATTTAGTTGGACATAAAAAAATAAGGGATATTAGAACAGGAGTTAAAAGTTCTTTTCCCCACGAAAAGTCAATAAAAATTCTTTTTACCAGCTTAAAAAAACAATACATTACTCAAACATTTTCATATTTCATTGAAATTCTTAAAAAATGTTTGCAAGATGAAACCCAAGATGACAACCTAATGTTTAATGTAATTGATGAATCCGTAAAATTAGTAAACATTATCGATGATGAGATCACTATCACTAAAAAAAATCTCGAAGAAAAGCTTAATCGACCACGTAAATTAGTTGAGTACTTAATAGAAAGCTTAATTAATAAAGATCATATTGAAAGGAAAATCGTAAATAATCAAGAAGTACTTAGTTTAACGGATAAGGGTAAAACTAGTTTTAAGGAAATACTAAAAACATTTTCAGCAGAATACCTCAATGAAACAGAGACCGATGGGCTAATAACAGAGTTTTTTTACGAAGAAAAAGTACCATCCTTTATTGGAGCCTTTGTAGCAGATAAAGATGGGAGAACATTACTAACACTAGAATTATTTGAAAATGCACTTAAAAAATTTATTTTAGGCTCCACCAGAACTGATGAGGATGTCGTTCCAGTTGATCTTGATCTAATACCTATGTTTATAAGCGCTTTAGAGAAATTTTCCTTAGAGTTAAATATCCAAGATTTAACTGGTTTTAGCTTAGAAGGAAGTAATTTAAAAATGAATATCTTTGGATATGTTAATTATACTGTAACCCTCTTTATGAATCCAGATATAAACTTGAACCCCGTTCAAACCAAGGTTTACAACTATTTTAAAAACATGTTTGAAGAAAACAAAGAGGAATTTGACGAATCACAAACAACGGGACAAATTGACAATCTTTTTCCATTGGCGGAAAAAGGAAGAAAATGGCTTGAGGATTTAAACGATTATTATGAAAGTATGATTATTAACCTAGAAATATACGATACCGAACACGCTAAAATTCTATACAATAAGATGGACGAACTCTACCAAAGGGTTAATGTGAAATACTCCTTGGCTCTTGAAAAGATTAAGAAACTGAAGGTGAATCTAATGCAATCAATAATCGAAGAAGATTTTGAGGAACTTAGAAAAATAGCGGAATTAGCAAAAGAATTAAGCGCTACCTACACAATCTAAAAAACTATTACTTCACTTTGTTCGCTAATTTTTTTGGTAAATTAAAAGTAAAAGTCGTACCTACTCCTAGCACGCTAAAAAATGTGATTTCTCCGCCGTGTAACTCAATTAAGCGTTTTGTCAAAGATAACCCTAAACCGGTGCCTGGCGTGGATTGAACATAAGTAGATTCAACTCTATTAAATTCTTTAAAGATCAAAGAAAAATCTTTATTAGCAATTCCGATCCCTGTATCTCTTACTCTAAATATCCAATTATAATAATCTTCTTTAAACAATAGCGTTATTTTTCCATCTATCGTAAATTTTATAGCATTACTTATTAAGTTTATAAGAATTTCTTTAAATCTGATAGGATCAGCAGCAATAAAAACTTCCTCATCAAGACCTTTTACTTTAAACTTGATTTCTTTATTCGAATAAAGTGGTTTAAGATTTGATCTGATCTGTTCAATAGTAGAATTCAAGGAAAATCTTTGAATATTTAAAGATACTTGACCAGATTCAATTTTAGAAATGTCTAAAATCCGCTGAATCATATCAAATTGATGTTCTGCTGAACTTTTTATGTCGTCCATAAATTCAATTTGTTCCACATTTAAATCGCCATAAACCCCTTCTAACAGAAGATCCGTAAAACCGATAATGGCATTTAATGGAGTTCTTAATTCATGAGACATCGTAGCCATAAACTCAGTTTTTATTTGAGAAGATTTAACTATCTGGTCTAAATACAACTTCTGTTGTTCTA
>JAGXNZ010000225.1 GCA_019894655.1 Promethearchaeota archaeon
ATATTTCATGGATCTAAAATGTACTAAATATTATCTGACCGACAAAATACCACTATTACATAAAATTTTTATTTTTTATTAAATAGGAAATAAAAAATCTTTGATTATTAAAATTCACTGGAAAGCAATTTTCAAAAGAATTCACCTATTTTTTATGCAAAAGATAAATCCATTATTAAAGTTTTAATATATTGAAAAAATTAAAAATCGTCTTTTATTATTATATTAGCACTTGAATTTTACATAAGCGTTTCTTAAATTTTTAGAGCTATCTTATTAAAGAGTTTGATCACTTCGCCTTTGTTGGAAATTTAATAAGTTTTTTGCTATTTTTATATTTTATTTTAAAAAGTATAAATTAAAATAAAAGTTCTAAAATTAGTTATGTAATACGAATTAAAAAGGATCAAGATTCCACTCTTGACATTTAACCGCGATAACATAAAACTTGAAGAATCTGAAATTATATTTTCCTTACAATCATTAGGATTTACGAAAAACGATTCAAAAGTTTTGTTAGCTCTTGCCAAATATAAAATACTGAGTCCCGCAGATATAGCAAAATTTTCTGATGTTGATCGTGCTAGGGTATATGATAGTCTTAATCGATTAATTGAAAAAGGATTTATCCAAAAAGAACCAGTAAAAAGGGGTGCGAATTACCAAGTGATCCCCATTACTAAGATTTTCAAAAAGCTTAGAGAGGATTATAAGAAAAAAATTGATGATACTCTAACTGTCGAAAAAGCAATTGCTGAATTAGAAATAGACAATGAAGAAGTGGAGCCAAGGGTTTGGGCGATTAATTCAAGAGAAAAAATTAGAAAGAAGATAAAAGATTTAATCAGTACCTCTCAAGATCGAATCTATTTCATTATTACACCTGATTTGTTGATTAGAGAATTGGGTGGTCATGAGTGGATATTAAAGGAAATCTGGACTAAAAAATTCTCATCAGATATGGAAATTGTAATTGCCTTCAAATATTTCGAAGAACTTAAGGAAGAAATCAAAAAATTATTAAAAATTTCTGTAAAAATCCATTCAATTGAGGGTGATAATGTTATTCCGTTTGGATTGTTAATCGCAGATTATGGTTTTTTGTTAACTACTTTAGATCAGGTAAAAGAAGCTCCAGAATACACATCTGGTTTATGGTTGGAAAACGGAAATCAGAATCAAATAATAGGCTACGAGCATTTATTTAGACATTTTATTAGCTCAGAAACGAAAGAAATAAAGTTAGCTCCGGTAAAAATACCGTATCAAGTTTAGTTTATTAGAAATATATCAAATCTTCAAACAAAAATTAAGTTAGTTTAATAGAATTAAAACGGAAAAACAAAAATAAAATTAAATTTAAATTAAAGTGTTTAATGATAAACATATAGATAAGAAATCTTAGGGGATGAAAACTATGTGGGATTATTTTTTTTTAGTAAAAGCTAAAGGAGGTTGCTAAGTCATTTCATACCGAGGGAAAGTTATACTCTGTGGTAACCCTGCTGTAGGAAAAACAAGTCTATTAGCTCGATATGTAGATGGTAAATTTCAAGAAGATTCGGCGCCAACGATAGGGGCAAATTTCTTGATTAAAGAAATTGATTTAGGTATAATAATTGATAAACTGAACCTAGATAAACCTGAACTGAAAGATGATATTAAACAAAAGGGGTTTAAGTTATATTTTTGGGATCTTGGAGGGCAACACGATAAATTATACAGTACAGAATACTATTTCGTTCAAGCTGTTGGAGCTATGATTGTTTTTAGCTTAAATGATGAATCGACATTCGATGACATAAATTTTTGGTTAACAAAATTAAAAGAATTAAGTGGGGATGTTCCTTACATTCTGGTTGGAAACAAAACAGATTTAGATAGAAATGTAGATAATTCGCTAATTGAAGCAGAAGTAAAGAAACTTGGTATCCAATATTTTGAGACCTCTGCTAAACTTAATAAAAACGTTGATTTGGCTTTCGAAAGTCTATCTATTCAAATTTTAAATAATTTAAAGTAATTTTTTAAAATACTAATTTTGGTATATTTTATATTATAACTTTGCCTAAATTTCTTAATGAGCATTCTTTTAATTCCTATTGCTCCTTTATCACGGACTAAATCTCGTCTTAGGGATTGTTTTCCAAAAGGATTACTCAAGGATTTAACTATAGCCATGTTTAACGACTTAGCAAAAAAAGTCCAGAATGTTGATTGCTTCGACTGTAAGATAGTTTATTGCCATGACGAAGAGATTTTAGAACTAGCGGAAAAGTTTGGATTAATTGGAATTAAAGAAGAACTCACTAAACCTCGAAAATCGTTTGACGAAGTAATAAACGATCTTAATACCATAGCTATTAAAAAATTTAACGCTCTTACTACCGTTTTTACATTCTTAGACGTCATCTTAATATCTAAAAAAAATTTAAAGGATATAAGTGATTTAATGGAAATGAATCAACTAGTTGTTTGTCCAGCTATTCATTCAGCAGGTATTTCAATATTTGGAAGAAGTCCCCCTGATATTATGCCTACACATTTTTCAGATCCAAACATTCCCTCCTTTGTAGCATTAATAACGGATGCTCAAGAAAGGAACATAAAATACTCTGTTTACGATTCTTTCAGAGCAGGTTTTGATATCGATATTAAACAAGACTTATTATTGGGATTCGAATATCTCAAGTTATTTAATCTTAACGACACTGAGACATTTAAATTCTTAAAGAATAATTTAAAATTAGCGCTACAAAAAAGAAATTTAAAAAATAACAGAGATTTTAAGATTAGCAAAACAAAATGAAATTTCCTTAGAAGCTAAACGTAATATTTAATTTAACTTCCTGATTTATAATATTATTTATTGACTTTTGAATCTCTTCTCTTTCAGTTTTAAGAGATGTTAAATATCTTAGATAATCCTTGTTTTTTCTATCGAGATCGTTTTCTAAATGCTCTAATTTTACGGTATTCAACGAAATTTTACTCTTGATCTCCTCTCTCTTAACTGCTAACCCTTCATGCTCTATCTTTTTCTTAATATCGTCAAGTTCAGAGCGGATGATTTTGAGATTGTCTATTTCATTTTGAATGACTTTCTCGTCGAAAATAGAGTTAATTTGATGAATAGTTTTATCTTTTACATCAGATTTAAGGTTAAGTTTATTATCTTCTAATATATGCCGTAATTGGATGAGCATTGCTGAAAATTTAGGAAGATCTCTGCTTTCATTCACTAAAGTATTAATTGGGTTCTTTAAAAAGTCTCGTAAGAAATAAATATTAATGTTTGGATTCTTAATTGTATCCTTTTCTAGTTCAAATTTCAACTTTTTAAGAGCTTTCTTAAATCCAAACTGATTGTTAATATCCATTCTTATACGAGCTAACTTGGCTTCTAGCAGATCTGATTCTTTAAAAAGCTCATTTTTTTCGATTTTTTTGAGAGCTTCTGTTAAATTTTCTTGCTCCACCTGTCTCTCTTCTAACTCGTTTTCGAACACATCTAAGTCAGATTTAGCGTTTTCAATATTTTCTTTTAGAGTAAACAATTTCGGTAGTTTTTTTAATAGATATTCTGCATCCTTCAGATCTGCATATTTTTTTCTTAGAAATGCGTCTAAAATTTTTTGCTTGTTACCTAATTTGCGCGTAATATAATTCATTTCCTTAATTTCTGACTGTAGCTGTTTTTGAAATTTAGGAATCGATTTTTTTGCTATGTCGTTGATGTTAGTAAATAGTTTTTTAATCGAGTTTAAGAGAAAATACATCGCATCATATGTAATATCTTCTTCAGGTACTCCAATTTCATCGATTTCCTTTCTTATTTTATCAGAAAACAGGTGTAACGATTTAAGAGCTTTCTC
>JAGXNZ010000226.1 GCA_019894655.1 Promethearchaeota archaeon
ACTCCTAAATCAACAGCATTATAACCTGCCGCCTTTAATAATGTAACAAAAATATTTTTTCCTATATCATGAACATCCCCTTGAACAGTTGCTATAACGATTGATTCTGCACTACTTCCATCAACAACAGTTTTTTTCATGTGGGGTTCAAGAATGTTAGCAGCTTGAGTAAAAATTTCACCTGCCATTACGAGTTCTGTTAAAAAATATTCTTTTTTATTAAATTTGTCTCCGACAACTTCAACGCCTTCTCGCAAAATCCCGATAACATCTTTAGGATCAATCCCATCCTTTATTAACCGTTCCACTAATTCATAGGCTCTATCCTCATCTAAATCTATTACTGCTTTAACTAGATCTTCTTTATTTCCCATGAATCACTTCCCTCCTAGCTTTTTTTTCATGAAACCCATTATTAAACGACGCATTGAAAATATTTTCTTTTTATTCCCCCACAGAATACGCCCAATAGCTTTATTTATATCCTCTGGGGTGGAATAATCCGGTTTTTTTGAAAATTCTTCCATAATTTTATCCTCTTATTTATTTTATGAATGGTTACATTTTGTTCATAGACTATTTAAAAGTTTATTTCAATCCTAATTTTATTCAATTTTTTATTTCTTAAAAATTAACTATGAAAAAAAAGGCTAATACGCCATAGTACTTATGGCTTTAAATATAGCTCTTAAGAAGCGACGTAACTCCTTCATTATTAATAATCTGTATAATTACTAATGGAGAGTTTTAAATGGGTTTAACCCATGATTTTCTGCTTAAAGATATCGATAGTATCCGAAATTTCATTTAACCGCACAGAAAATTCTTTTGGCTTTAGTTTCTTTAATTTTTCAAAATCATGTATGATTTCTTTGAATTCATTTATCCAAATTTTCATGAGTATTTCGTTTTCTTTTCCCTCAACTTGTTTATTGATGATTGTGGTAATTGATGAATTAATTTTATCCATAAACTTTTTTTCATTTATTGTATAAGAGATTTTTAAGACATCTTGCTGAGTTTTAAGACTTTCAATATCTTCCTTCATAGATGATTTGTGTTGTAATAATTCTTCATTAAATTTATTTATCATATCCATGATGATTTCTTCTTGAGTTCGAATAGTTTGTTCATTCCGTTCTTGACCAGATAAAATTGCACCCTTGATTGATGCAATCTCTTGTTTTACGAAGTTTATATCACGTTCTAAATTAGAAACTTGTTCTATTAGATTTTGGATTGCTTTAGTGTTTGATTTTAATGAATCCATTTTTGATATAGTCTTTTCATATTGATCTGTTAAACTATGCAGGCTTTTTGGGACATTTTTCATAGAATTAAAATCCTTTTCGAGTTTATCAACCTGCTCAATTAAATTTTGAAAATCCTTGAGATTAATTTCTTCAATTTTACTATTTTTAGGAATTATTTTTCACCACTAATGATAAATTTTAATTATTTTTATCCGATTTCTCAAGCTCCAAAATTGAATCTAACTTCAATTCAAAATCCTTATTCAGATTTGATAGATCATTTAAAGTTTTGTCAATATTATCAATTAGAGCATTGATTGGAGATTTTTTTAATTCCGAAACAAACTCAGAAATAACAACTAAATTGTTCTTAAAAGCACTAAATATATTTTCTTTGATTTTATTTTTATCAATGTCATATTCTCTGATTTTTGTAAGATCCTTGATTTCTTTAAGAGGGAGTGATACATTTTCTGTAAATTTTATATTCTTTTTACTAATTTTGGGAGTAATTTTCTTATGAAGTGCATTTGAATCGATTTCATTAATATTGATAATTAAATTGTCTAATTCTTCTTTGGTTTTAGCCACTAAAGTTAAGAAATCCTTAGTTATACCTTTAAATTGTATTTTGTTACCACTTTCTTCTAATTTTTTTAAAAAATCAAAAACTACAAGCGTAAATAGCTCTGTAATATTATCTTGGGTTTTCGCTGACACAAATATTATTGGAAATCCTTGAATTTTATAATTTCTTATATTATTCAAGAGAATTTCAGAACCTTCAGGTTTTACTAAGTCTGATTTATTTCCTATTAAATAAGTAATGCATTCAGGAGAGTTTATTGATAAATTTTTAAGATACGTCTCTATTATTTCTTGTAGAGACTCCTTTGGGTTATTCAAGTCAAATAATAGGAGAGCGGAATCTAAATTACTGAAACACGGGATTCAAAGGATTAAAGCTCCTTTGTCCCCCAATATCCCATATATTTAACCTTATACGATTATCTGTTAATTGATATTCCTTTCTGGCGATATTACTCCCAATAGTGGGGATGTACATAGAAGGAAAATCTTTTCCCACGAATGTATTGACAATGGATGTTTTACCGACACCCCATTGACCCAATACCGTGAGTTTAATATTAATTTCAGAGACTAACATGAGTAGTAATTATAACAAATATTAACAATATATTAAAGTATAAAAAAAGGTCTATTTAAATATGCTTTATTCTAAAGCAGAATCCATTATAAGACAGCATGAGTTACTCTTTTATTTAGGAGGATTATTGCGATTTTTCTTTGAAAATGTTTTAAAAGCGTACACTATTCTTTGGAGAACTGTTACATTAGTGCCAATGGCAAGAAGAACCATTGTCCACCAGATTGCGGTGGGAAACCAGAGCTGAAATATCGAGCCTATAAAAAGAATTGGGACTCTATCTGTCCTTTCAAGCAATCCTACACCGTATAAGTTTGGAACTCCTAAATTTTCTATTTTGGCTCTCGTATATGACGTTAAAAATGCTCCAGCTAAAGTAATTAGTCCAATATAGACATTTGTATACCCCCCAAGAATGATACCAAAGAAAATGAAGAAGTCTCCTATTCTATCTAATGTAGAGTCTAAAAAAGCCCCTAATTTAGTTGGTCCTTGCAATCGAGCCACTACACCATCTAATTGATCTAAAAATTCAACGATAAATAGCGTTATAATAATGAAAACTAGGTTTTGGACCATGAAACTCAAAAGGGTTAAAAACGCGAAAAAAAGACCTAAAGCAGTAATAAGGTTAGCGGGTATTTTTTTTATCTTTTTGGCCAATGGAAGTAATAACTTTTCTGAGAACTTTTTTACTCCTAATAACATCTTGTTTTATTATCTAGGATTTAATGAGTTGAATCTTTTTCTAAATATAAGGCATATAATAATTTATAATTAATGAATCAATGAAAAAAAAAATAAAAAAATAGATTTTACACACGATAGATTGGGTAAAATTTCTTTTCCAAATATTCTATAAAATAGTCTGGATTTAAATCTTCTCCTGTTACTTTTTTAATCAAGTCTTTAGCTTGATATATTTTGCCGTATTGGTGAATATTTTCTCTTAAAAATGTCAACAAGTTAGAAAAATTTCCTTTTTCATATTCTTCTGGCAAAGATGGATGCTCTTTAAGCACTTTTTTGTAAAATTGTGCCCCATATAAATTACCTAAAAAGTAAGTTGGAAAGTAGCCAAAAGCTCCTCCAGACCAATGTACATCTTGTAGAACGCCATCTGCATTGTTTGGCGGTGTAATTCCTAATAAATCTTCCATTTTAGAATTCCATACTTCTGGTAATTCATTAACTTTTACATTTCCCTCAATAATATCTCTTTCCAGTTCAAACCTGAGAATTATATGCATACCGTAGGTAACTTCATCAGCTTCTACACGAATAAGGGTTGGTTGGACTGTGTTTATACTCCTGTAAAAATCTTCCATAGTGATACCTTTAAAATTGCTAGGAAACCTCTTTTCTAATTGAGGAAACCAGAATTTCCAAAATTCTTTGCTACGGCCAACCATATTTTCCCACATACGGGATTGAGATTCGTGGATACCCATTGAACAGCCATCTGCTAATATATTATCATGAATTTCTTCCCTAAATCCCATTTCGTATAAAGCATGCCCACATTCGTGAATCGACCCAAAGAGGCATGTTGAGAAGAAATTTTCGTTAATCCGCGTGGTAAATCTTGTATCCGTTGAAGAAAGGGATGTCGTAAATGGATGAGCAGATTTATCTTGACGTCCTTTTTTTAGATCAAAGTTTAAACCCTTTATTACATCAATACTAAAATCCCATTGCTTATTTACTTCCCATTTCTGAGTGATAATGGAGAAGTCTGGTTTATCCTCAGATAAATTCAACTTTTTTATGATTTTATTTAAGTTTTGTTTCGATTTGCTGAAAATCTTCGAGATCCAATCAAAATTAGCTCCAGGTTCGAAGAGATCGATGAGCGTCGAGTAAGGATCAGGATGTGTATCTAGTTTCTCTGCCACTTGAATTTGAAGTCCGATCATTTTTTCTAGTAGTGGTTGGAATATAGAAAAATCATCTTTTTTCCTGGCTTCAACCCATTTAACATAGCCAAGAGAAGCCGTTTTTGAAATTTCTTCTACTAATTCCGTTGGTAATTTAACTTCTTGCTCGTAACTTCTTTTAGCTTCTCGTAAAGTAGCAGCATCAATCAAGTCTAAATTTGTTAACTTTTCAGCTTCTCTTATTGAATTTCCTATTTTTGCGGAAATTAGTCTCTCGTGGACAATTTTACTCATTAGTGCGTTCTGATCTGCTCTTCCTCCAAATGATCCTTCAGGTAAATTAACTTGCTGATCCCAACCTAATAAAGCTCGGATGTGATTAAGTCGAGTTATTTCACTAAATTCTTTTTTAAGTTCTTCCATAGGGTTCATATTTTAAACACACGTTTAAATTTACTTAAAATTTATATAGACGATTTAAATCTAATAAAATAAAAAAAATTTACTTTTTTTTTCAATACTACATTCTGTTATTTTGAGAAAATCTAGTCAAAAGATTCTAAAGGGAATCGTGTTTCACAAAAAAAGTAGCTGCAGATTCGATATCGTCAATAGTAAGAGGTCTTGCTAAAGTTTTTTGTAGTTCTGTTATTAACTGAGAACACAAATTTAGACTTAATGTGCTTCCACTCTGTTCAATTATTTTTTGAAGCATTTCAGGATAATTAGTTTCGCTTTCAATTTCACTTTGTTCTAGAGTTGGTCGTTTCTCTTCGGGTAAAACCTCGTCTATATGAAGTGTTATGTCTTCTTTATCTATATCTACTGATTCCGAAGCATCTGATTTTGAAAATAATAATAAATCCTCTGTCTTTTGCTCAGCTACGGGTGATCGTGACGCCTTGATAATAGTTTTTGGTACTTCGATTTGGGGAGGTTTAATTTGGGATTTATTCGATGGCAATGGTTGCACTTGAATTCGTTGCGTAAATTGAATTTTTCCTGGTATCTCGAATTTTTTTTTGCCTTCTATTTGTTTTCTCCTTGCAGTTTGTTCGTCGGTTTTTTCTTGTAATTCCACTATTTTTTCCTTAAGGATTGTGATGTAAGTAAAATCTTGATAATCATTTGAAATTTTTACTAGTTCTTTATATTTGGCAATTGCTAGAATTAAATTCCCTTCTGCTTCAATGCTTTTAGCTTCATTAAACGACTCTATGAAATGATGAGGTAAAAGTTTTTTTAAATTGAGTGTCCTAGCGATTAAGAGTTTGATATTCTCTTGCACTCCTGATTCTAATAAAGAAATTTCTTCAAAATTAGAAATGTTTAGCTCGTTTTTTACAATTCTTAAGTCATCTTTATTAATCAAATCACGTTTATTTCCAAGAATAAGGAGCTTGGAGAATTTGCTTTCTTGTTTCTGCAAATCTAAAAAATGATTAATAACTCGGATATGATAATTAGATAAATCGAACAATAGAATAACCAAGTCAGACCCTTGTATGAATTTAGACCATAACAGTGAAAAATTATCTTTTAATTCAAAGTCCCAGAGATCTAACTTTAAATTATCAATAGTAAAAACCGATATCTTTGCGAAATTCATAATTTGGTGTACCTGATCGCTCCTTATCATATTAAATAATTGGGACTTACCAGAATTAGTTGGTCCAACAATAGCAATTTTAGAGTGCATTTGATGTTGTTGTTCTCTCAAATAATCCACAAATTCTCGTTTTTTATCGTCTGGATTGCTCACATCTACCGGATTTGGAAACAACGTATTAAATTTTTTTATCGTATTGTCTAATATTGGTGTTATATATTCAAGATTATCAACTAAGTCTGTGATAAATAAAAATAAGACCTTCTTCTCTGATTTATGGAATATTTGAAAATTTTCTGATACAGGTCGATGAAAGGTTTTACCGCTCATAGGCATCTCAATAAACGACTGGATAACCTTCGTAACGTTATTCAACTCGTCGTCTCCTAGTGCGAGAGCGTACGTATGATTATAAATATTTTTTCCAGAATAAAAAATATGGATTTGTCGAAGTATTTTTATCTCCTCTTTTTTCAAGGAATACTTTGATCGTTTTCTTTAATAATATATATTTAATCTCTCATTAATATATTTTACAATTCGAAGTAATTTCAAATAATTGGTTTGAAACACAATAGAAAAGTTTAGAATCGGTGTTAAATATTATTTTAAATGGATGTTATGATTTTCTAAACTAAAAAAACTCTGAAAAATGCCACTCCAGCCTGAACATATCGCTAAATTTTTCGACGAAGATATAGATGCGAAGTTTAAAACAGAATTGCTAAAGCTTTTAAGAGAGAAAATTGATAGATTGTGTTTTAAAGAATGCGAAATCGATAGAATTCAATGCACCTTGACTCCACT
>JAGXNZ010000227.1 GCA_019894655.1 Promethearchaeota archaeon
CACATGCACTTATCCGCTTTTAATAATTATATATATAATGATGATATGATATTTTAAAACCTCTGTTTTATAAGCGATTCTTTGAGGATTCTAACTTTTTAATGATTCAAAAATGAATAAAAAAACAAAAAAGATATTAAATCTTTTAATTCTGTCCCCTAATTGTTTCACGACTTCATTCCACAGTTAGTACAAAAATCATTATCAGAAACCAGTTTGGCTCCACAATTAGTGCAATGAGCAGAATCTAAAGAAGGTTCTTTATCATCTTCTACTTTAGCTTCTTTCTTCTTACTTTTTTGTTTACCACCAGATCCAGTTGGTTTATATTTCAATGCGCCAATAAATCCGCCAAAAACAGCGCCTACAAGACAGCCCTCTAAAATAGCTGTAGACACGGCCAAAACATAGGGTAAATCAGTTAAACCCAGTGTTAATCCGTTAATTATCCCCCCAATTAAAGGGCCAATAACAGGGATCATAGGTAATAAGAAAAAGATTAGTAGAGCAATGATTAAATACCCAATTCCAATAGCAAGACACGTTCGAATGCCTTTACCTGGTGTTTTCGCATTAATACCACATATAGCTGAACACGCTATAATCCACGGTAAAGTAACAGAAATTAATAGCATTATATCATCAGGGCGATATATTAAACACCAGTGAATTGGAAAGATAAGGATTAAAAGTAATCCTATAAAAGCTCCTGCAAGGATACCAAGTATAGTTCCAATTCCCGGTAAAAGTGTTCCTAATGATTCTAAGGCTACGTATAAATTTTCTATTAAACCACCAGTTACTCTTGAAGATAGATCAAATGGTTCTATCATCATGAGCCATGAGGCCAAAAAAAGAAATATCATTCCTACGATTCCAGTCCAAAGTACACGTCCAAATCCCATGTGAAATTTCCTCTAATTCTTAATTCAATATTATTTGATTTAATTATATTACATTCTTATTATTTGAGATATGCTTCGATTATTTAAAATTTTGGTTTTGACTTTTTTACAAAAAATCTATACAATACCTTATATGAGATTTGAATGATCTGAACTCATTTAGAAAGTCAAAAACAGTGAGTCAATGTTTTTAAAATTGGGATAATCTCTGGGTGATATAAACAAAATTTAAGGTAAAAAAAGTTAAATAAAATTAGTTATTTAATATTGATAATTGCTCCTTTTTCCATTTTGATAACCTTATCAGCATAGGAAGCTAATGAGCCTCTATGGGTTACAACTATTACAGTAGTTTCCATATCTTTATTGATTTCCTTTAATAAATCCATCACTTGCTTTTCAGATTCTGGATCGAGGTTTCCCGTAGGTTCGTCAGCTAAAAGTACTCTGGGACGATGGATAATTGCTCTAGCGAGACCACACCTTTGTTTCTCGCCACCAGACAACTGAACAGGATAGTGATCTTTTCTTTCAAGTAAGTTCACGTCTCTTAACGCAGCTATTGCTCGATTTTCGATTTCTTTTTCTCGTAAAACTGTTGGCCACAAGAGAGATTCAACGTTTTCAATTGCTGTTAACGTAGGTATTAAGTTAAAATCTTGAAAAACAAAACCGATCTTTTGTCTCCTTATCCGGCTTAACCTGTCTTCTGTAGCCCTCGCTATATTTTCTCCGTCAAATATAATTTTTCCAGAATCAGGTAAGTCGATTCCGCTTAAAACATTAAGGAGCGTACTTTTACCACATCCTGTTGGACCTTGAACTAATACAAATTCACCTGCTTTAATTGTAAGGCTTACATCAGCTAAAGCTCTTATTATTGCTCCGGATCTTCTATATTCCTTATTAACATCGATTGCTTCAATCATGGTATCTTTATCTACTGGCATTTTTTCCTCCTCCTCATTCACCTACTTTTTTTAATGCAATAATTGGCCTTACTTTCAAAATTTTCCGATTTGCTAAAACAATTGCTACCATTTGAACTAAGATAAATATCAAACTCGTTAATACAACGGGAAGCAACCCAACTAGCGTCAATGGGAGAGATACGGGTATAGCCGCAGATTGAAGATAACCTATTACTGCCGTATAATGAAACAAGACTTCGATAACTATGATGAAACCCATTAAAGTTGTAAATAGGATTTTACCAGTAATTAAAGAATTGATATTTTTGTTTGTATAGCCAATGCATTTTAATGTTGCCCAAGTTCTCCTATTTCGAGATACGATAATCCACGCATAAAGTAATGATAAAAGCAGACTTGTTCCCAAAAAAATCAACACAAAGTATCCCGCAATTTGACCAATTCCACCTGTGATAGCCAATTCCCAAAATAAACTAGTGATGAAAATCAAAGATGTATAAATAAGCGTAAAAACAGAAAATAGTTTCTTTTCTCTCAGCGTCATAAGTACCGCTTTTTTCCACATTCTAAAAGCCATAATTTTTACCGTTTGCTAAAAATTAATTTTTTATATGAATTGTTTGTATAGTTATATAATAAGAATATTATTTTAATTTTGGGTATCATGTCTGTAGAAATTGAATCAATTATAGATGATCTCCTCTCTGAGGAAAAAAATATTTTTGGAGTAGCAATTATCAACAAATCGGGCACCCTTGTCACACAAACTGAAAATTGGAATCTTAGCAACGATTTAGGAACGATTAACGAATTACTTGGTACCAGATTAGAATTGGGACAACGAGGTATGTCGAGTCTAGCGATTCAAGGAATTAAATTTATGATTGTCGAAAATACTGAAGAAAGAAAGATCGGAACCAATATTACGGGAAAAGGGCATGTTATTATTGCACCTATACCTGTTGGTGGAACGGGAGCATTAATTTGTTATATTAACCCTCAAGCCGGACCCCGAGACGCTTTATTTACCGTTCAATCGTACGCGTTAAAACTAGTAGATTTGGTATAATTATTTTTATCTTTTTTAACACAGGCTTAAACGTGCTCCCAATAAGGGGATAGTAATTTTGTAAGCATATTTTTAATTTTTTTTAAATCTTCAATATTAGATTCACCTAACATCAAAGCGTTTTTTTCAAATGCTGGAGCTTCGTATTTCTCATTTAATAAAGCTTTAAGTACCGCTTCAACACAATATGGTAATCCAATTATGTCATAACCTCCTTCTAAAATAAATGAAATTCTCCCTTCACATAGTTCTTCTGCCATTCTTAATAATTTTGCAGCGAAATGATAGTACGCTGTACTAGTTAACAGGCAGTTCCCAATTGGATCTGCGTAATACATGTCAAATCCCGCAGCAACAACGATGAGAGCGGGCTGAAACTCATTGAGTAATGGTTCCAACAATTCAAGACAATAATAAAAATTTTCATTTGTAATTCCTTCTGGGACGGGGAAGTTAATATTTTTACCAATTCCCTCATCCGTTCCAAGTTCGTCAACCATTCCTAAATCTCCTTCAGTGAAATCAAACTCATGTATAGAAAAGTAAAGAACGGATGGATCGTCGTAGAAAAAATGAGCTAAACCATCTCCAAAATGGTCATCTATATCAATTATTGCTATTTTTTGGTCAAAATCTAATTGTTTTCGTAAATACAGAATTGAATTAGCTATATTATTAAAAATACAGAGCCCTGATGATTTTTCTCTGTAGGCATGATGTCCTGGAGGTCGAATTAAAGCAAACGACTGAGTAAACCTGTTGTTTATTACACCTTCAATAGCCTCTATAGCACCACCAACTGCCTTTTTAGCTAAATCGAATGTGTCCTCCGTGACAAACACTTCTTCGCCAAGTAACCCGCCCCCTATGTTAGATATTTTTTTTATGGCGTCGATATGATATTTCGAATGAGCTAGTTCTAAAATCGATTCGTCAATTTCTTTTATTTTGACTTTTAATATGCGATTATCTTTAAAAATTCCATTACTTTCAAGGTGATTCAAAACACAGTGAATTCTAAAGGGATGTTCAAAAGATATAAAAGAAGGTTTAGGATATGGAGGAATGTGTTTGGACCCAAAATCATCGTCAAGAATAATACCTACTTTTTTGTCTGGCATATTATAAAAAATGGAAATGTTAGAATGACTAAACTCTTATATTAATATTTGCATACTAATATTAAAAATAATTTCAAAATTAAAAAAAGAGGTTTGAGAATCGAGATGAACTTTGTTGAAATAGTTGCAATGTTCTTACTTAACGCTATTCCTATAATTGTACTCGTTATCCCATATTTTTTCATACGAAAGAAGCTTGCAGGGAAAATATATTTCAGAATAATATTAGGGATCATGATTTTTTACCTAGTTTACTGGGTCCTTCCAATAATATTTCAAGTGGGAACCTCTCCGTTAGAATTAGAATTGCAAGCTGGCGATGTGGGTAACACAACTTTTGGAATAGGATACATAATCGCTCATGTTGGTTCTTTAATTGCATTGTTTGCTTACTACCCTCTCGTAACGCTTCCTTTCATTTTCTTTATTGCACCCTTTATTTCAATTATTTATGTAAGGAATCGCTTAAGGAAAGAAGTTGGAACGAAAAGCGAAAAATTGAAAGGCTTAACATACCAGATAATCGATAGTCCTTATAAGAGAATTAGAGCAGATTTGTTTAAAGGTGACTGGTCAAGAGAAAAAGATATCTTAAAACTCCTTATCGTTCTTTTGCCTATTTCTTTATATTTATTACAGGTTATCCTTAAAATTACTGGAGTTCAATCGGCATCTATAA
>JAGXNZ010000228.1 GCA_019894655.1 Promethearchaeota archaeon
ACGCATTCCTTACATTTTGTACAGTTCTCTACATCAATAGTGATCTTAGAGTTTTCGATCGCATTAATCATAATGTGTTATTATAATAATGCTAGATAATTATAAGATCCGAACTTACTCTCCAAATCTTCCTTTTTTACCAGAAAATGTTTTTAGGAATTTATAGCATTTAAAAGTAATTTAATGAGACTCAATCAACTTTCCAGTAACACATGTCTCGAAATTTTTTTTTATATACTTGAACTTTGTGCATAGGACTTTTTTTAAATGCAAAGTAAAGGTTTTGTAAACTTGCTTTCTCAAAATGTTGGCTCCACTGATCTTCTAAAATTTTATAATAAAGATTAATAGGAATCCCAATATCGGCTATGTATAGTTCGCCAACATTTTTCTCCTCTGTAATGAGAAGTCCCTGTTTGACATATGCTAGCGTCAGAGTTGCTACTGGCTTTATGTCCGAGAAACTCTCTCCCGTTGTCGCATCGAGACCAGAAGGAATATCCAATGAAATTAAATTATGTAGGCTTGAATAGAAATTAAAAACATTGTTAGAAATTTCATCCTGCCGAGGGCTGAATTCATACCCTAGATAAGCATCGATAAATAAGGTATCATTCTCAAAATTTAAAAAATTAGATGGTAATCCGTTGGCGATCTCAATCCCTAGCTGCTCTGCTCTAATACATTGAATATTTGGAACATTTTTAAGTTCACTTCTTCCCCTTGGAAGAAATATTTGAGAATTTAATCCCCAAGAGGCTAAACGCCTTGCTGCTACAATACCCCCTCCAGCGTTGTGTCCTGTGCCCGCAATTATTATGTAGTTAGAATATTTATTTTTTGATAGATTTAGAGCTAAAATTGCTAGGTTTAAGCCTGCGAGTTCCATCATTAGCTCAACGGGGATTTTAAAATCTTCTACCATTATACGATCAACTTCAATCATCTGTTCTTTCGTAATGCCTGGTAAACTCATAAAATTCCCTCTTAACTTAAAGATTAAAGAAAAATGTATTATGTTTGAGTTTTTTCTGCTCTTGCCAATTCTGCTTTTTTATCCATGATTTTTGTGAAAGTTGCTAAAGTGTTTCTCGGAGGAAGTATCTCTTCTTCTTTTTTAATAAGCGACATTGCTTCAGATGTGCAAGTAGGAATGCAAACTCCACAACCAATACACCGATCTTTATCTACTACAGCGACATCGTCTTCAACTTGAACTGCATCAACATTACATCGATCTTCACAGGTACCACACCCTATACATAGCTCGGTATCTACTTCAGCACGGTAGTTAGTAGCGAATAATTGAGCAAATTCTGGTAGCTGTTTATGGCTTGTAAGTATTCCACAACAACAACCACAACAGGTACATATATTCATTGGCCGTTGAGAATTTCCTGGTTGTAGCACTAAACCATCCTCCTCTGCTTTTTCTAAGATTTTAAATGCTTCTTCTTTCGAAATTTCTCGAGCTAGACCTTTTTCTATACTCATCTTAGCAGCGGTCCTAAACGTAAAGCAGGATTCGCGTATTTTAGTCTTCGTGCATGGTTCCCCGATAAGATCTGCCCCTTTTCGACAGATACATTCCATAACTGCTATTGGTTCCCCAATATTTTCAATTAAGGCTTTTAAATCGTCGTACTGAGCTATTGACTGTTCGTAATTAACAGACTGATCCAACGGGATCACCCGTAATTGAGGAACACCTGAACTTTGGTATTCTTCTGTAAAAAATGTGTTATGTAAGTATTCATGGGCATCTTTAAAAAATTCGGGTGTCAATCTATTTAATTGGTATTCAAAAAATCCTACTACCATAGGAGCGCTCCCATAATACTTAGTGTCGTTTTCTCCTTCTTTCACGATCCCACGATTAATTAAGCCATTGAAATACATCTCATCCAGTTTGTCTTCTAATTCTTCTAAAGAGATACCACTCTTTTTCAATCGCCTAAAAATTTTTTTTAACGGATCCGCCATAAAATTCAATTCCAGCGCGATTTTGGCTTGTTCTAGAGTGAAAAGATGCTTCAAAATTTTAATTTCAATACCAGATTCTGTAGCTGGATAACCAACTGGCATCTTATCAAGATGTTTCTGTAATTCTCGGTATATATCAATATTTTCTTGTTCCATACAATATTGCAGTAGTTCCTAATTTAAAAAGTTGATAATTATGTTATAAAGGCTTAGGGAACTGATATTATTACAAAATAGTGATTGCTGCATCCAATTATTTCACTTTTTGTAATCTTTCCATTCAGGAGGGATTTTAGATACTTTTTCGCGCCCTGTAGGTTGATAAACTTTTTTTCCTAAAGGTCTAAATTTTAAATCTCCCTTAAAAAATTGCGAAATTCTTTGCTTAGCTATTTTAATATATTCTAATTCTTTGTCTACACCAATTACCTTTCTAGAATGCTTTAATCCAGCGATTAGGGTCGTTCCTACACCACAAAAAGGATCTAAAATATAATCTCCTTTGTTTGTGAGTGCAAGAATACATCTTTCTACTAATTCTATGGGAAATTGACAAGGATGAATGCTTTTTTCTGGATGATTAGATTTAACGTTAGGAAACTCCCAGAAAGCGGTCATCCAATCATCTTCTAATATTTTCCAGACATCCGAAGGATTTTTTCCTAATGGATTTCCAGACAATTTTCCCTTATTTGGTCCCTTATATGCCCGTTTCCCGGGATATTTAGCTGGTACTCTTATCGAATCTAAATTGAAGATGTAATTATCTGCTTTAGTAAACCACAGAATTGTCTCATATCTTCCGGAAAATCGATTCTTACAATGTAAGCCATGTCCAAAATGCCAAACAATTCTATTCCTTAATTTCATGCCTGTTCTTTTGAAAATTTCGTAAAAATAGATATCTAAAGGATAAATTTCTCCGTTATTTACGTAATTTCCAACTTCCCAACAAATACTACCTTCACTTCTAAGTTTGCTATAGATTAGTTTAATGATTTTTTCTTGATTCTTCAAATACACCTCTAATGTTGCTTTTTCCTCGTATTCTTTACCAATGTTGTAAGGCGGTGAAGTCACGATTAAATTTATACTTTCATCAGGTAGAGTTTTCAAGAATTCTAGTGAATCTCCATGATGTAAAATGATCTTACCTTCTCTATCGAATTTAGTGAAAATTTTGTAAGGTTTTGAATTAGAAGTAATCTTTTTTGCTGTTGTCATCGTTAATCTAAATTTTTGCTAGTGAAGGATAGGAACTATAATGCTATTGAAATTTAATCAAATTTTTTAAATTAAATTATTTGTTAAGCCTTTATCAATATTACACTTGTTTTTTTTCTTTAAAACTCAAAATTAAACATGTTCGAATTTAGGTTTATAAACGCTTTATAATTATACTTATTAAAATACTAAAATCATTAAAATTGAAAAGTGGATGTGTAATATTTGAGTGAAAATCCTGAAATTTTAGATTTAGAAAGTTTGCTTGATTATCAAGAAGGCTCCGTTGTTAGTAGAATGTTGATGAACAAAAAAATAGGCACTGTAACCTTGTTTTCTTTTGATAAGGGTGAGGGTTTAAGTGAGCATACAGCTCCTTTTGATGCGTTAGTTTACGTCTTCGATGGCAAAGCAGAAATCATAATTTCTAAAAAGCCTTATATTTTAGAAAAAGGGCAAATGATAATGATGCCCGCTAATGAACCCCATGCTCTTAACGCTCTAGAGCGATTTAAAATGATGCTAATAATGGTTAAAGCTTAGAAAATAAGCGATTTTTTCTTTTTATTTTATCTTTGAAAAAATAATCCTATCTTTTTCTAATAATATTTTTTCTTTTTTTCCAGAAATTGTTGCTCTATCAAAATATCCATCTGAGCATTCAACCAACACAACTCATCATATGTGCTAGATGAATTAAACACTTCCTCTGCCATTTTACGAATATCTTCAAGCGAAGGCATTTCGAGTCGCACATTTTGAATAGATTCGGCTAAAAGCCAGCATAAATCGTTATACGAATATTTTTTTATAGAGAGATAATAAGCAGCTTCTTTTATTTGAGATTCTAAACCAATTTCTTCGTCATCTGTAGTCACTACATCTTTTTCTATGGATTCCAACTCTTCATCTTCTTCATTTTCTATAATGAGTGTTCTGTGTTTTTTTAGTTGCGTTAACCAGCCAAAAACTCCTGCTTCACCGTCCTCGTCTTTAATCTCGGGAGTTTTAATATCTGAAGTGGATGGCGTCTCTTCTTTAGGTGCTAATAGCACTAGCTCGGGTCTGCGTTCAATTGATTTACCTGGTATTAGTCCCTTTTTTAACTGATCCATCATCGATAAGAACGATCCATATTCCCTCTTTTGAATCATTATTAATATCTTACACGCACCTCCGCGATCTTTATCAAATCTCCTAGCCCATGCTGCTGTGAGGTCTTTTTTATATTGGGGAACTTTAAGTCCTACCCAGACGTATAGTGTGTTTTTCTCGATGTCATCAATAAGATATACATGATGGTCATCAAAATCTAAATTACTTAGATCGATTAAATTTCCTTTTTCATCAAGACAATATAATTTCAAATATAAACCACATTAAAGTTGATTAAGCTTATTAAAATAGATTCAATTAAGGTATAAAAATTTTTATTAATCATATCTTCAAGTATCACACTAATTGTTTTTTACTTGAAATATTAAACTGTTAATACTTATTAAATTATTAATAGATTAAAATTTCTTCCATTTTCATTAAATTAAATTATAGAATATCTGCTATAAAATCCGTACAGGTGTATTTAAAATTAAAAAAATCGAACTTTTTTCTGAAAATAATATTTCTCGCGGCTTTTACGATCTCGCTAATCAGATTAACGATTTAACAGGAAAAGAATGGGTTTTTTCGACAAAATCAGTAATTCCAAAAGGATATCCCCCGAGTTTTCAATTAAATCTAAGAAATAAACACGGAGGCCAAAAACCGCCGGAATTATGTGAAAAATTAATTAGAATTTTTACTAAAGAGAAAGATCTAATTCTTGATCCATTCAGTGGTGTTGGAGGGACTCTGCTTGCATGCAATATAAGCAATCGTAACGGTATTGGGGTTGAACTCAACCAAGAATGGATAGATATTTATCATAAAATCTGCAAAATTGAATCTATCTCGCCTCAAAGGGTTATTAAGGGTGATTCTTGTGAAATTCTTCATAAATTAAGTGAAGACCCAAACTTTGAGGTAGATTTTATCTTAACCGATGTTCCATTTTGGAAGATGGACACTATTGAGAAATCAAAGGGCACTTACAAAAAAGTTGGAGAAGAATCTAAAGGAGTGTATTCCGATAAATCAAAATTAACAAGATTTATCCCTAACTCTCAAGATTCACAGCAAAAAAAACATGATTGGGAACTTTTAATAAAGAA
>JAGXNZ010000229.1 GCA_019894655.1 Promethearchaeota archaeon
ATTTTGTCAAAACCTATAAAGCGATGGAAATTCGTAATAGGTAAATATGTGCGACATGTCATAACCGCGTTTATTCTTGTTGTTTTTTCAATTCTTGGAGTTCTTATTGGTGTTTTCAGCTTTCCAAATATAAATCCCAGCGAAATATACTTTACCGAGATATATACGGTTTTCCTGTGGCTTTTTGTATTTTTAGTTGCGTTGATTAGTACATCATTATTCTTTTCAACATTTCTCCACCCCAGGCGAGCACTTACCTTAAGCTTTGCGATTATAATATTTTTTTACATTGTAGGAATATTTTGGGAAGCGTTTCCAGAAGCAGTACATGGCATGAAATTTCTGAGTATTTTTTACTATTTCGAAACATCGAATCTACTCGTAAATCATGTATGGGATAACGTACTCCTAAACATTTTAATTCTAACGGGATATTCAGCTTGTATGGTAGGTTTATCAGTAGTAATTTTTAATAAGCGAGATATTCCCGTTTAATTTTTTTTTATTTATTAAAAAAAAGTATAAAAAAAAACACAAGGAGAGAAAACAAAATGATCTCAGAAAAAGAATTCAAAAATTATGAAGAAGATTTCTATTTTGAGGAATCTGAAACAGTTAAGAAGGAAAATAGGATTATGCAAATTTATGAGATTCTTGAACTCGAAAATATCTATGATGTTTTTCCAAACTATGATCTTCAAGACGAAAAATTAACTCAAGATATCTTAGAGATTTATAAAATTATATTCTGGGGATTATCTGCTTTACTTTCTACGCTTATCTGGCTATACTTCTTTATCAACTAGTTATACCTTAAATTTTTATCATTTAGTTAGAATTCTTCTATTTATGAATGCCTGGATCTAGATAGGCTCTCTTAGAATAGAGAATTTTAGTTTGCTTTTTTCTTAGTTCTTCTAATAGTGCTTCTTCGGTAAAATCTTCAAGGTTTAATAATGTCCAACCGTGAACACCCCCACTTACCAATCCATCTGGCTTATGCATATCTGTACCGGTAAGCATTCCAATTTTTCCCTTATGTTCCAAACAAAAATCATAAGATTCTTGATCAAAAACATTTTCTGGTTGAGAATCATCGTTAACAATCTCGATATAATCAACTTCCCATTCCAATAGGGTTTCTCGAGTTGGATGATTTTTATATTTAGCTTCATATAAGCTCCATGGAATATGATTACAGACAACTATACCCCCTTGATCGTGAGCCTTGTTAATTGCGTCAATAATTTTTTCGTCTTTAGGTTTATAAGATACTCTTGAATCCCACTTTGAGACACCCAAAAAATTCAAATGAATTCTTTTAGTTGTCCATTCAATGCCACTAGTTATAAGAATACTTTTTTCATTATATTCATTCTTAACTTCATTTATTTTTTCTAAATGCCGCATATTGTTATGGTCAGTTATAGTTAATGCGTTGAAACCCATGGCAATATGCCATTCAACATTTTGTTTAATTGTAAGTACTCCATCACTGAAATATGTGTGAGAATGATGATCGTAAACCATGTTATATACCTTTTTATCATATACCGGGGGTTTGTGAGGTTTAATTTTTTTCCAATCATCATCAGAATAAGCGCTTGATAAGGGCATAATCTTATTTGTTTCTTATTTAGATTTTCTATGATAAATTTCATTTACAAAATATGTTGCTACATTCTCAGAAAAAGTGTTAGGGCCAAAACCAGCGTCATATCCTAATTCTTTCGCAAGTTCGTTCGAGATTCTTGGACCACCACAGACTAAAATGATTTTATCTCTTATTTCTTCAGCTTCCAGTAAATCAACCAGGTTAGTTAGATTTCTCACATGAATATCTTTCTGCGTTACAGTTTGAGAAACAAGAAGTACATCAGCATCTAGTTCTATTGCTTTTTTTACGAATGATTCGTTTGATATTTGACTGCCAAGATTATAGGCATCAATCATATCGTACCTTTCTAAACCGTAATGTCCAGCAAAACCTTTTCTATTCATTATCGCATCGATACCTACTGTGTGAGCATCAGTTCCAGTTGTAGCGCCTATAACAATCAATTTTCGTTTTATATTTGTTTTAATAAAATTACTTATTTCTTCCATCGCCATAGCTTCAATTTCTACAGATTCCACTTTTATCTTAGTATAATCGATAGAATGTTTAAGACTTCCATATAACACGAAATATGTGTATCCCTTATCTAAGGATCGGTGATATGCTACTGAAGGTTCTTCTATCCCCATCTTTTTACCAAGTTCTAATGCTGCAAATATAGCTTTTTCTCCATCATCTACAGGAAGAGTAAAACTAACTTGTACTTTTCCATCGTTCAAGGTGTCTCCATAAGGTTTGATTTTAGTTAGATCTAGATTTTTATCAAAATCTTTCTTTTCTGTTGAATATAATCCACCACCCATTATACTTCGCCTCCTAAGTTCAATTCTTTTGACATAATTTCCAAGAATGGGTTAAAGTATTCTTTACTTTTTGGAATCACACCGTCTAATCCCTTTCCACCACCAATAGGTCTTTTTATCTGTGCGAATATCCCTTTTTCAATTGTCTTGAATAAACCTTCCCTTTCTATCTTAGTTAAAAGTCTAATAGCTTTCTGTAAAACTTCGTTTGCTCGTTGTTGGATTATCCCCCCTTCCTTAAACATGATTTCGTCTCCTAAATCCTTCATATTTTTAAAAACATATCTTGCATTTTCAATGGATAAAGCTCGATCTGACATAAATGGAGTGTGAATTGCTTCCGTTAACATTCCGAGTAAATGAATTCTCTGGTTTGTAAGAATTGTAATGATGTTGAATAAGGCATCTTGAACATGACCTTTAAAAATGTTTCCCGTCATATATTTTGTTGGGGGCATGTACTTCAGTGGAGCATTTGGAAAAATCTCTCGTGCCATTTGCGCTTGGGCAAGTTCGTAAACGAATCCATTTTCCAACTCAGGATTCATCTCAAAAGCATGTCCCAAACCCATTTGTTCTTCACTTAATCCCGCTAATTTCGCAAATTGTTCATTAATGAATTGCGATGCTAGTACTGTGTGAGCTGCGTCATAAGCGTCATCAGTGGTAAGGTAATTGTCCTCGCCCGTGTTGATGGTTACTCCAGCATATGCATTTATCATCCTTGAAAAATATTGATCAATTATCGTTCTTTGCATGTTTATATCCCTAAATAAAATTCCATATAACGCGTCATTTAACATCATATCTACTCTTTCAAATGCTCCCATCGCTGCAATTTCTGGCATACAAAGTCCCGAACAATAGTTAGTAAGTCGAATATATCTACCTTCCTCCTCGCTTACCTTATCTAAGGCTGACCGCATAAGACGGAAATTTTCTTGTGTTGCATAGGTACCTCCAAAACCTTCTGTTGTGGATCCGTAAGGGACATAATCTAATAAACTTTGTCCAGTAGAACGTATTACCGCTATAACATCGGCCCCCTGTCTTGCTGCTGCTTGTGCTTGAACCATATCCTCAAAAATATTTCCTGTAGCAACAATTAAGTATATTAGTGGTCCCGTTTTTTCCCCATGTTTATGAATTAATTCTTCTCTATATTGCTTGTTCCGTTTAATTATATCCAAATTTTTCTGTATTATGGAGGTTAGTACTTCTTTTATCTCGGATAAGTTGCGTATAGGAAATTCGGTCATATCTAATTGCTCTTGAGATATTTTTACCGCAATATTTTGGGGAGATAAATTTGTGTGCAAAATTGCATTCCCAAGGTAAAATGCAATGCCATTATTGATTAGTCCTGATTTAAGAACATGATCAACTACTATATTTGGTAGCGGAACTCCAAACTCATCAACACCATCGATACCTAATAACCTGCAAATAGTTCTTTCAATCGAAGTCGTGGTGTGCTTATCAATGAACTTTTGAGTGTCATTAGCTATAATTCTCGCTATTTTCCTCGCACTTTCCACGATTGAAAAATCCAAATTTAATTTATTCATGTGAGTTTCATCTCTAAAGATAATTTTAATAATCTTAAGTCTAAATTATAAATTGTCACAAGGTCCAAGATTGAATATAGGAATATTTATTCTCTCTCGTAATAACCTTAGGAACTTATTGTTTTCAAATTCATACCCTAGAGGAGAGGTATGATTAACCGTAATCGCAATTAAATTAATTCGATCTAACACCTTCAAGATACCCTCTTTTTTTATAAATTTATAATAAACTTGCTTGCTAATAAATAATTTAGTAGGATCTGTGGTGATTATAGTTATTTTCTTTATTTTATTCTTAACTAAAGATTCATTTAAAATGCTATCAGTAATTGCTCCTTTTATTACCAGATATTTAGAGTCTTTTGTTAATTGGTCAAATATTAATTTAGATGTTCCCAAAGCTGTCGATATATGCAATTTCCTATATGAGTAATCAGCATTTATGATTCCTACAGGAGCATCAAGTAAGATTTTCTTACTGATTTTTCTAATTTTTTCATCCTTGATTGTATCTAATGTAAATAAATCACAAATATGGGAAGTTAAATCCACAACCTTTTCCATGCTTCTAGAGACAGAGGCTCCTGTAGATAGTATTGTTGCATCAGAGATAAGTGGTGTTGCAAATGATCTCCTATCAAATGCACCATCAATAAAAATCACATCGCATCCTATCTTTCGCATGTCATTACATAAATTTTTTAATTGTTTATTCATTGATGGGC
>JAGXNZ010000230.1 GCA_019894655.1 Promethearchaeota archaeon
CGAACATCTAATTATTAACGCCGTTCCATCAAAAACTTCTCCTAAACTCTTTGACTTTCCATACACATCTAAGGGATCGTGCAGACTGTCTTCGTCATACAACCCTTTTTTACCTGAATATACGCAATCTGTACCAATTTGTAATACTTTAATGTTGTGTTTACTTGCGTATTCAGCTAGCTGCCAAGGAAATTTTGAATTTATTGCTATTGCTCGTTTAACTCCTTCAGGATCGTTGTCTTTTGAGAATGGTTTTGTAATTCCAATACAATTAATGATATAATCGATATTCAAATCAACGAAGTCTTTTTCCTCTAATTGCTTAAAATTGTAAACATCAAAGAGTAGATCATTTCCTCGCAAATAATCCGGGTTTCTAACAGTTCCATAAACATTTAGATTAGTAAAATTTCTAAAATAATCATAAACCATTGAACCCAGCATCCCGCTTTTACCGAGAATTAATACATTAGTCATTTTTAGCACCTATACCCTTATTAATTATCGATTCTCGACTTCCCACACTTCTTTTCCCCAATAATCAACCGGAAACCGATAATCATCGCCTTTACTCTCTTCCAAGGAACTTGTTGAAAAGAATAAAATTCTTGTATCCTCTTCCAATGGTCTAAAACCATTAGCGTATTTTGGTGGAATAAAAAGCACTTGGGGGTTCTTATCAGATAAAATAAAACGATTCATTTTCTTATTCTTTGAAGGCGATTTAATATCGTCTAATTCTACAGCTGCGACTATAGCAGAGCCTTTTGCTACATAAATGTATTTAGCTTCTTTTAGATGCCCATGAAATGCGCGGATCATTGATGTTGAAAAATTTTGGACTTGGTAAAAACGTTTTACTCCGTAAAAATTAAAATCATTGGCAAAGTTTAAACACCCTCGATCGTCTACCGCAATTCCTCCGGGAATTAGCCGCACATCCCTCATACCAATATTTTTTGCTATATAGACGCTCTCTGCTAATTTTAAATTTGAATATATCCCTTTCTGCATCTCAAGAGCAGTCGGTGAATTTCTTATTTCTTCAATAGCATCGGAAATAGTAAATTTAAATTCATATCCTGTTTTCAGCAATTTAGAGCTGTCTACCATGTAGCTCCTTTTATCACTGATGTTTTTGTTAACATCTACTTGACAGTTAGTAATCTTTTTTACTATTTCACTTAATTTGAGTAGGCTTAAATTCTCTCCTCGCACGTTATAAATTCCATTTAAATTATTCTTAATAACATGAACAATTGCTCTCGATATATCTCTTATATGAACAAACGGACGTTCTTGTTCTCCTCCAAATACTATTATCTTATTATACTTTACAGCCCGAGCTGCAAATGTATTTACAACAAGATCATACCGCATTCTTGGACTTAAACCGTAGGCAGTTCCTAATCGAAGGATGCAGAAATCTTTGCTGCATATATCTCGAACGATTCTTTCTTGAGTATACTTAGTTTGGCCATAAAAATCAATTGGAAACCCTTCATTTTCCTCACTTACAATAACATTTGGTTCACTTCCGTAAATGCTACAAGTACTGACGTGAATAATCTTTTTATTGTATTTGTTACAAATCTCTGCAACATGTCTGGTTCCAACACAATTTATATCAATTGCAAGATTTGTATCAATTAAGCAAGCAGGATCACCAACAATAGCTGCTAAATTTACTACCACATCGTGATTTTGAATTATCTTCTTGATAGCTTCTTTATCTCTAGTATCTGCTTCTGTAAAAACATTGGATGGTTCTAGCTCCTTATAGAGATGGTTATCTAATATTTCTACATTCCAACCCTCTTCCTTTATTACATCGTATAAAACACTACCAATATATCCAAGCCCACCTACAAGTAAAACATTTGGCGTCATAATTCGATTTCCTACGAGAAATTCTACTTATTATCTACTTTATTCTAAATATTTTTCTTCTAATTATATCATTTTAATAATTTTAAAAATAAAAATTAATGTAAAATTCTTTTGATTGGCGAGAATAATAATAACATTGAAATCTCATCAGCTTAATTTGAAGTTTTCTAATATAATGGGACTCGGATATTAACTTTTAAATAAATTGCTTTTTTTTAATAAATTAACAGTTAATTTTGATTCGATTAAGATATGAATATTCTTGGATTGCAAGAAACTGATTGGTTAACTCGGGGACCGCACACACAGCATCACATATTTGAAAGATTGTCAAGGAATTCTAATGTTAAAATTACTGTTCTTGATTACGATATCGATAAAATCTTAAAGTTAGAAAGTTTGTTAGTTAAAAAACAAACTTTTTCTAACATACAGCGAGCAGTAAAAGATTCACATGTGTTAGTTGTCCGGACAGCACATATCCAAGTACCATATCTTAGGAGGATTTCTTCTCTTATCACTAATTTTTTCGGAATGTTAAAACTATTTAGAGAAAATCGTCCTGATATTATTATTGGATTTTCCATCACAAATGGATTTATTGGGCTTATTTTAGCAAAATTGTTCAGAATTCCATATATCTTTTATTACATTGATTTATTGCACACCCTTGTTCCAGTGTCTTACGCTCAATATTTTGCTAAACAGCTTTCAAGATATTTGTTTAAAAAGTCAGATTGTGTAATAGTTGTCACTAAATTCCTTCAAAGTTACGTTATAAATGAAGGAACGCTTCCAAAAAAGGTTCACATCCTTTTAAATGGGATATCACTTGACAATACTATTGTAGATAGAGAAAGACTTGGAGCTTTGAAATCTAATATTTCAATAGAAGACGACGATTTTATTATTTTATATATGGGGTACTTATATGATTTTGCTGGATTAAAAGAGATTATCGACTACTATAATGCTGATGTAAAAGGCGGCAAATTGAATATTAAATTTTTAATCGTTGGCGATGGTGGAATTTACAATCGCTTAATTAATCATGTTAAAGAAATTAACGCAGATTGGGTAATTCTACCAGGTAAAGTTCCATTTTTCGAAATTACAGAGTACATTGAATTAACA
>JAGXNZ010000231.1 GCA_019894655.1 Promethearchaeota archaeon
AATTTGATTATTAATAACACCAGAAATCTTAAGATTAATCATTACATCACTAACAGAGTTCTCGGCACCCATTCCGATGGCGGATTTCTGGGAAATAAGGGCTTTCAAGGTTATGGAATTGGTGAAGTAGAAGCATATAAATATATGCATACTCCAAATGATACATTGGATAAAATTGATACAGCCATTTTAAAGAAGCTCTGTTTAGTTCTTACAGATAGTTTAGAAAAGCACGATTCCACCTTTTTTGAATAAAACGAGAATAAAATTCTATCTAAGCGTCTAATGAATTGAATAAATCCATCTCAATGTAGTAATCGAATAGAATTTTGTATCTTTAAACTTAAAAAACCTTGAAAATATCTCACTCGTATTATGTGAATATCACTTAAAACGATTAATCCAAGTTTATATATCTTTAATGAAAATCGAACTTGAAAAAGTTTTTCAAAAATATCTAAAATTAGTATTAATTGAATGAATGAAAAAAGAGTAGAGTGTGTTTCGGATGGCAATTGAGAAAGTTAGAGAGGCAGTTCGAATAAGGTTAGAAGAGATATACGGGGAAGAGTCAGAATATCAACAACTTCTATCCAAGATAGTAATTCCATTTTCAGAAATCTTTCAGAAATCAAGATCTTCCGAATTCAATTCGAAAATTAACGATCTCCCTTTTAGTGAATGGGATAAGAAATATAAAAAAATACTACTCAAAGAATTGTAATAAGTACGATCTGAGGGATTTCGCTACAAAATCTAAATTCTTTTTAGATCAAATCTAAAAACTTAAAAATTCATCTTTTACATATTACTTAATATTGAATATCAAATTTAGGTGAAACCTTTGGGAGAAGAAGAAGAAGAAGAAGGGTTTGCATTAGATCCTGAGCAATTAAATGTATTCTACGAGGTCCTTTTTAGAAGAATTATGGATATAATGGATAATCCTAATATTAACATTAATCCTTTCGAGGATATGGTAAAAATTTTAAGCCGGTTAAGCGAAATATTTAGTTTTAAAAGCATGATAACTGTTATTCCAGAATTAATAGCTTACGCGATAAAGTACGGTATGATGGTGGAAAAAGCCTACGATGAAGAAGTAGCAAGTTTAGAAGAAGACGAACAGGGTTCTGGTCCAGAAGAGGAAAAAGAAAAGAAGAGAGATGTTATGAAGAAAGATATAGACAAGCTAAATATGTTTTTATGATTAATATCTATTTTTTTTACTTTTTAACTTATTGTAAATTATTTAATTAGACTTTCAATTGATAAAATGGGATGAATAACTCGAAATGGAAGTCGAAAAACACTTACTCTGGCTGATTTGAACGTACGCGTTCAATTATCTTGAGTATGATAAAAGAGAGAAGCCCTACAAAAAATCCAAGAGTAATATTATAAATAAAGCAGAAGACTGCGGAAATAAGGATTATTGGAAGGTTCTTACTCTGAAAATTTTTAAATGATATTTTCCCTAACAAAAAAGCGGTATAAAGTAGCATTGCCCCTAAAATCGCATTCGGGAAATTAATAAATAGCAAAAATAATGTTTCAGAAAAGAATAATCCGAGTAAAATTTCCATTAATCCTTCTAATATCATTGAACCACCAGTTCTTGCTCCAAAAGCATATTGCGCTGCTAATCCACCAGATCCGTGGCATAAAGGGATACCTCCCAAAAAAGGACTAATTAAATTCATAATACCCATATTAAAAGCTAACTCGCTAGCTGTTATAGCATTTTCTTTTTCAGGAAATAAATCTTTAATAAGACTTACCGTCGCAATCATAACATTTGTAAGCGTTAATAATAATTGCGCGATCCCAGCTATTACCATTCCAAATAACAACTTATCCCATTGAGGTAAATAGAAATCAAATTGTGGCAACCCAAATTGGATGTTAGATATAGTAATTGATTCGTTTAAAAAAAGTAAGAATACTCCGAGAGCGACCAAAATAATAGATGAGGGTATTCTTTTAAATCTAAAAATTAACATTATGATAAAAACAGATATAACACCAAGAAATATATCAGATATTAGTAATTGAAAAGCAGTCCACCCTAAAATCAATCCTAACCCTAGCTGAATTCCTCGAACCATAACAACAGGGACCTTTCTTACTATTTTTTCTAGGAGTTTTGTTAACCCCAAAATCGTCCAGATGATACCCGTACCGAATCCCGTTGATAAAACTAAACCAGGTTTCCAAGCTTGAGATATCGCTATCGTGCCAATTGTTTTCTGTGGTTGGACTGGTAACGGTAGATTAAACCTGATTCCTAATACGATATTAGTAAGACCCAGGCAAAGAAATATGCCTGCGGGATTTAACCCTACAATCGAGATGTAACCAATAATAAATGGAATTAAAGTGCCCCAATCTCCTAGGGCTCCAGCAAATTCATTTAATGAAAATTTAGTTGGATTGCTGCTCCGGGTCGGTTGCTTTTCCTTTTTTATTGTTCTTTTACTTTTCTTAATCTTCATCAGGTTTTCTTAGATATTTTAATCCTAAGTGTGTCATATTTTTAATAACATTTATTATTAAATGTAGCCTAAAAGAATATTAAAACTTAGTAAAAATTTAAAAGACATTTACATATTAATAAACTTAGAAATCAGTGATAAATACCATGAATGAATTGAAAAAAGAAGGTATTCCTTTTTATATTGTTGATGTATTTGCAGAAGATAAATACTCTGGCAACCAACTCGCCGTTGTAATAAGTAGAAATAAGCTTAACGACGAAGAGATGCAGCTTATAGCAAAAGAAATGAATTATTCGGAGACTACATTCATTACATCCGTTGAAAATTACGAAGTAAGAATTTTTACTCCAAAGGTAGAGTTACCTTTTGCAGGTCATCCTACAGTTGGAACAGCTTACATATTGCAGACAGAATTCATGAAAGGAAAAGCTAAAACCATGGCTTTAAACTTAAAAATTGGCCAAATTCCAATTTTATTCAAATATAAAGGCGAAATCCTTTCGGAAACTTGGATAGAACATAGAGAACCAGCATTCAGCGGCTTTTTTGCGCCCGATTTGCTAGCCGATGTACTAAGTATAGACGAAAACGACATTGATGGTCGATTTAAAATTCAAGAAGTTACCACTGGTGTTCCTACTATTATCGTACCTTTAAAATCCTTAGATATCATAAAAAAAGTGTCGGTAAATATTGAAAAGTATTCTCAGCTAATTCAAAATACTCAAGCTAAGAGCATATTAGTTTTTTGTCCCGAAACTTACGATAAAAGAAACGATTTAAATGTGCGGTTTTTTGCTGACTACTATGGAATCCCAGAAGATCCAGCAACCGGTTCTGCAAATGGTTGTTTAGCGGCTTACTTGGTAAAGCATGATTATTTTGGTAAAAGTAAAATCGAGATTCGAGTTGAACAAGGCTATGAAATCGGTAGAAAATCACTGCTTCTCCTAAAAGCTCAAGAAAAAGCTGGAAAATTCTATATCACCGTTGGAGGCAAGGTTATACTAGTCGCTAAAGGAACCTTAGTCTAACATTAAAATTTACATCGCCATGTAAGTTAAGTAAGCATTAAGTTGGAATAAATCTATTTCTTTAAATATTTTAATCTAAAAGTATTGATAAATTGTTTTTTGCTTTAACATTGGAAATAAAGATTTTTGATAATTGGAGAAAAGAACATCAAATTATCCTCGAGAAAATCCTTACTTTCGCAGATTTACCTGATAATGGAGATATACAGAGAAAAAAGTTCTCGCTGTTAACTGAACTAATCTTAAAACTTTGTAACAATAAGAACTACAAAGCTAATTTTAAAAATGTATCAAGCTTAATTTTACTGTTTCTCAATTTTTATAAAAAAAATTATCCTATTGATATTTTTTCCAAAATAAAGAACCGAAATCCTGAAACTGAGAGGGGAATTTCAGAAATTCAACGCAGGTTAAAAGAAGAACTGCGAAGCACTAACCCAATACATTAATTCTCAATAAAATAAAGGGCCATCAAATCACTAATTTAATTGAGTCTATTTTGTTATAATTTAATAGCGATATAATGAGATTAAAAAGAGAGTGAAAATATAATGAGTACTAAAGTATCTGGTAAAAAAATTTATAATAACTACCTCATGTTTGAATTGGAGTTATCCGATACTATTATTTCGTTTAGAGAATTACTCGGTTATATTGGAGTAAAAGATATTTATTCTGGAAAAGAAGTAATACCTTTTCGGGAAAAACACATCGATTTTCAGAAAATAATGTTAAGCGAATTCATCAATTAAACCTTTTTTTGTTAAAATTTTTTTAAAAGAAAAAAAAAAGTTAGAAGATTTCAAATTTTTTAAGAATACCCTAACTTAAATTTACAAATTTAATTCTATGATTATTTTCTGGTTTTCTGCCACTTTGTCAGGCGTTAAATTATACCATCTCCAAAATACGAATGTACCAACCAATATGCAGATCATCGGTACTACAGCTAAGTGGATATGTACTCCAAATTTCGCAGAAGCGCTATATGGATCTGCAACCAAATCAGTAAAAACATGGGCTAAAGCAAAACTTGTTGCTTGAAAAAAGATCGCTAATCGGCCAAAAAATTGTTGAAATCCGGCATATACTCCTTCTTGCCGCCTTTTATGCGTAACCACAGATTCATCTACAACATCAGCTAAGATAGGAGCAATCATAGCCCAATAACCTCCAATTGATAACCCCCATACTATCATTGCGATAGTTATCCCCACAAGATCTTCGAGAAAAATCAAGGGGATTGTAAAAACACCCATTAGTAACCCACAAAGCACCATAATTTTTTTATTGTTATTTGTTTTGTGAGCAGCCTTGACCCAAAATGGCGTTGAAACTAAGGCTCCTATGAGAAACCCCGCAAAAATTAGAATAGACGCGGTTGCAGCCGTTTCTAATAAAGTATCAACAACAAATGGAACGGAGGCAGTCATTGATTGTACTAATGTACGATAAAGAGTATAGGATACAATAAAAGCAACAAAACTTTTTTGCTTCAAAGCAGAACCTAAAGATTTAAAAAACGAAGGTCCTTTTTCTCTCGTTTTATGTGCTTCCAAATATCTATCAACAGCGTCCTGATCGTCTTTTACGCCGGGGATTGCTAAACCTAGAGCAATTAGACCAACGATTATAACAATTCCTGCTTGAACTATATATGTAGAAGGGAATCCAAATTTAACGAAAATCGGAGGTAGCATAGCTCCGAGGGCTACACCTACAAGACCAACCGGGATTTGTAACCCCGTGGCAGTTCTACGTTCTTTAACTGAACGGAACTTATCAGGGAATAACGATGAGAAATTAACCCAGAAAACCGAAGCAAATGTGTCGAATAAACATGTAGCAAAAACTAACCAGCCAAAGAGTAACCATTGATCTAAAGAGGGTGGCGTAAATATAAGCAAATAACTTACTATAAATGGAACGCCTCCTATTAAAATCCAAGGAAATCTTCTTCCCCATTTTTTAGTAAACTTGAAGGGTCGATTTGTTAAATATCCTACAAGCGGGTCGTTAACTGCGTTATAAATCGCATAGATGAAGAATCCGATCATAACGATGATTGGATTTAAACCGAGTTCCCTTTCGTAAAAATAGAATGCGAAAGTACCAAAAGCCATTTGTACAAATTCGTTCATAAAGTTTCCGAATCCGTACGAAGCCATGTTTTTCTTTGAGTGTCTTATTTCACCTATTTCATTTGACATAACTTATCATTTTTGTTTAAATTTATTTTGTTAATTTTATTATTTAGTAGAGTCATTTTTAAAACTATAGTTTTTTCGATTAAGAAACTATATAATGAGTAATAAAT